>NZ_JBHXRX010000009.1:0-181708 GCF_042714995.1 Streptomyces sp. NPDC058665 | reverse complement strand
GGCCGGGGTATCAACATATCTGGCGTTGACTTTTGGCACGCTGTTGAGTTCTCAAGGAACGGACGCTTCCTTCGGTCCCGTCTCCGGGCCCCTCCGGGCTTTCCCTTCGGTCCTGCTGTCTTGCGTTTCCGACTCTATCAGAACCTTTCGGCGCCTGATTCCCAGTCAGCGGGAGTGCCTAATCGGTTATCCGCTTTCGCGTTTCCCTTTCGGTGAATCCGACTTTATCAGAGATTCTGAGTCGGAATTCCCACCCGGTCCGGTACGCCGCTCCAGGCAGTTGACTGCCCGGCGTTCCCGTCCAGGTGGAGACGTAAACCTACTGGAGCGGGGCTCCCGAAGCAAATCGGGGGCCCCGCTCCGGTGTTGAGGCTCGGTGCGAGGTCAGACCTCGACGACCACAGGCAGGATCATCGGGCGCCGGCGGTAGGTGTCGGAGACCCACTTGCCCACCGATCGCCGCACCAGCTGCTGGAGTTGGTGGGGCTCGGCGACGCCGTCCGATGCCGCCTTACCGATGATCTCCTCGATCTTCGGGATGACGGCTGAGAACGCGGAGTCCTCGATGCCGGAGCCTCGCGCCTGGATGTGCGGGCCGCCCACGACCTTCCCGGTCGTCGAATCCACCACCAGGAACACGGAGATGATGCCCTCGTCGCCGAGGATGCGGCGGTCCTTCAGGGACGTCTCGGTCACGTCGCCGACCGAGAGCCCGTCGACGTACACGTAACCCGCCTGGACCTTGCCGACGATTCTGGCCTTGCCGTCGACCAGGTCGACGACCACTCCGTCCTCGGCGATGACGATGTGGTCCTTCGGGACGCCCGTCAGTGCGCCGAGTTCGGCGTTGGCGCGCAGGTGGCGCCATTCGCCGTGGACCGGCATCAGATTCTTCGGCTTGCAGATGTTGTAGAAGTACAGGAGCTCGCCGGCGGACGCGTGGCCCGAGACATGGACCTTGGCGTTGCCCTTGTGGATGACGTTCGCGCCCCAGCGGGTCAGGCCGTTGATCACGCGGTAGACCGCGTTCTCGTTGCCGGGGATGAGGGACGACGCCAGGATGACGGTGTCGCCGGGGACGATCCGGATCTGGTGGTCGCGGTTCGCCATGCGCGAGAGCGCGGCCATCGGTTCGCCCTGGGAGCCGGTGCAGACGAGGACGACCTCGCTGTCCGGGAGGTCGTCGAGCGTCTTGACGTCGACGACGAGACCGGCCGGGACCTTGAGGTAACCCAAGTCGCGGGCGATGCCCATGTTCCTGACCATCGAGCGGCCTACGAAGGCGACCCGGCGGCCGTACTCGTGGGCGGCGTCGAGGATCTGCTGGATGCGGTGGACGTGGCTGGCGAAGCTCGCCACGATGATCCGCTTCTGGGCGCCGGCGAAGACCTGCCGCAGGACGTTCGAGATGTCCCGCTCGGGCGGGACGAAGCCCGGCACCTCGGCGTTGGTCGAGTCGGCGAGGAGGAGGTCGATGCCCTCTTCGCCGAGTTTGGCGAAGGTCGGCAGGTCGGTCAGCCGACGGTCGAGGGGGAGCTGGTCCATCTTGAAGTCGCCGGTGTGGACCACCATTCCGGCGGGGGTGCGGATGGCGACGGCGAGCGCGTCCGGGATGGAGTGGTTCACCGCGACGAACTCGCAGTCGAACGGGCCGATGCGCTCGCGGTGGCCCTCGGTCACTTCGAGGGTGTACGGGCGGATGCGGTGTTCCTGGAGCTTGGCCTCGATCAGCGCGAGGGTCAGCTTGGAGCCGATCAGCGGGATGTCCGGCTTCAACCGGAGCAGGAAGGGGACTCCACCGATGTGGTCCTCGTGGCCGTGCGTGAGGACGATTCCCTCGATGTCGTCGAGGCGGTCGCTGATGGTGGTGAAGTCCGGCAGGATGAGGTCGATGCCCGGCTGTTCCTCTTCGGGGAAGAGGACGCCGCAGTCGACGATGAGCAGACGGCCGTTGTATTCGAAGACCGTCATGTTGCGGCCGATTTCGCCGAGGCCGCCGAGCGGGGTGACGCGCAGGCCGCCCTTGGGCAGCTTCGGCGGGGCGCCGAGTTCGGGATGCGGATGACTCAAAAGACTCTCCTCACCACACGCGCCACGTGCCGCTGAGGCACGTGGCGCGCATGACATTCGTGCACTTGCTGTTGCACTTGCTTGTTGTCCGAGTGGGCGGAATGCCCAGCACTTCTTCTGTTCGGTTATTCAGTTGTGAAGTTCGAAACCTTCAATATTCATGAAACCTGGTTCATGAACCGTGTTCGTGGAGGCAGGGCCTCAGTTACAGCTCTACCCCGCCGGCCGCGAGATCGATCTTGAGCTGCGCCGTCTCGTGCTCGGTCAGTTCGACGAGCGGGAGGCGCAGCGGGCCGGCGGGCAGCTTCTGCAGGGTGAGTGCCGCCTTGGTGGTGATGACTCCCTGCGTACGGAACATGCCGGTGAAGACGGGGAGCAGCTTCTGGTGGATCTCCGTGGCCTTCTGGACGTCGCCGCTGACGTGGGCGTCGAGCATGGCGCGCAGTTCCGGGGTGACCACGTGGCCGACGACGGAGACGAAGCCGATGGCGCCGACCGCGAGGAGCGGGAGGTTCAGCATGTCGTCGCCCGAGTACCAGGGGAGGCCACTCTGGGCGATGACCCAGCTGGCCCGGCCGAGGTCGCCCTTGGCGTCCTTGTTGGCGACGATACGCGGGTGGCGGGCGAGACGGATGAGTGTCTCGGTGTCGATGGGGACGCCGCTCCGGCCCGGGATGTCGTAGAGCATCACCGGCAGCTCTGTGGCGTCGGCGATGGCCGTGAAGTGCTGGAAGAGGCCTTCCTGCGGCGGCTTGTTGTAGTACGGGGTCACAGCGAGCAGGCCGTGCGCGCCGGTGCGTTCGGCGGTGCGGGCGAGTTCGATGCTGTGCCGGGTGTCGTTCGTGCCGATGCCGGCGACGACATGGGCCCGGTCTCCGACCGCCTCCAGGACGGCCCGTACCAGCTGGTCTTTCTCCGCGTCGCTGGTGGTCGGGGACTCGCCGGTGGTGCCGTTGATGATCAGGCCGTCGTTGCCTGCGTCCACCAGATGGGAGGCGAGTCGCTGGGCGCCGTCGAGATCGAGCGCGCCGTCCTCGGTGAAGGGCGTGACCATGGCGGTGAGGACCCGCCCGAAGGGGGTCTGCGGAGTGGAGATCGGAGCCATGGGTAACACGCTACTCGTTGCTCGGCTCGGCGTGTCCCCTCGGGGGCACACGGGCAGGTCGTGGGCCCGCGATGTGGTGCGGGCTCCGGGGCGGTGGGGGCTGGGGAGCTGCCCCGGGTTGAGAGGAATCGTTCCCCTCTGCGCTCCAGTGTACGGAGCCCGGCACTGACTGCTCGGGGGTTCAGGCAGTGCCGGGTCCGTTTGATCAGCCTAGATGAACTTCTCGAAACGCCGCAATCTGGACACTTTCGGCCATTGTCCGTACATCTGTGCGCCATGACAGCCCTGCGGGCACGCCATGACGCGCTACGGCGCCACTCGGCCGTTGGCGTTGAAGGCGGCGTGCGTGAGCGGCATGAGCCGCGCCCACTGCTCCTCCATCTTCTCGCCGACCATCTCGATCTCCCGCTGCGGGAAGCTCGGGACCGTGGCCGCCTCGTGCTGGGTGCGCAACCCGAGGAAGTGCATCAGCGAGCGTGCGTTGCAGGTCGCGTACATCGACGAGTAGAGGCCCACGGGCAGCACGGCGCGGGCCACCTCGCGGGCGACGCCGGCGGCCAGCATCTCCTGGTACGCCTCGTACGACCGCTGGTAGGACTCGGTCATGACGCGCGCGGTGAGGTCCTGCTGCTCCTGGGTGCCGTCGACGAAGACGTACTTCCCGGGGCGGCCCTCCTGGACCAGCTTGCGCGAGGGGTCGGGGACGTAGAAGACGGGCTGGAGCTCCCGGTAGCGCCCGGATTCCTCGTTGTAGGACCAGCCGACCCGGTGCCTCATGAACTCGCGGAACACGAAGATCGGGGCGCTGATGAGGAAGGTCATCGAGTTGTGCTCGAAGGGGCTGCCGTGACGGTCGCGCATCAGGAAGTTGATGAGGCCCTTGGAGCGCTCGGGGTCCTTGGACATCTCTGCCAGGGACTGCTCGCCCGCGGTGGAGACGCGAGCGGCCCACAGGACGTCGGAGTCGCCCGCGGAGTGCTTCACCAGATCGACGGTCATGTCACTGCGGAAGCTGGGCTTGGTATCGGCGGGGAGGTCACTCACCGGCGGGGGTCCTTCCTGTCGCGGCTCAGGGGCGGCGCCCACTCTACGACCAGGCATTTCCCGCCGACAGACCGCACTCCTGGCGGTCCCGCACCGTACGAGTGGTCATCGTCGACGGGCGTGCGTGTCTCGTGCGGTTGTTCGGGCTGGCGTCCCTCGAATCGGGGCTGCGCTCCGGGCGGGCCAGGCGGTCCGAGGTGCCCAAGGCCGCAGACACGTCCGGCCCCCCTGAGTGGTCCCGTCGGGGTACTCCTCGATAACCTCAGCCAGCACCGCCCGTTCGAGCGTGCTTGTGAGTGAGGATCAGTCGTGCCCCTGCCCTTCCTGACGGCCGATCGTGCGTTTGACACGACCAGCGACGATGCCGCGCTGCCGTTCGACGACCACGACCGCTGGCGTCGCCCCTACCGCCCGGGACCCTGGCGGGTGGGCGCTTCGGCGCTGCTTCTGCTGCTCGCCTCGTTCGTGCTGCTCGCGACGATGATCATCGCGTTCGCGGGGGCGTCGTCCGGCGCCGTCGTGTGCCTCGGTATCGCACTGGTGATGATCGCCGTCGCGCTGCGGATGCTGCGTGTGGGCGCGTGGGTCAGCCGGCACGGCGTACGGTGCGTCGGACTGCTCATGACCCGGACCGTGCCGTGGACGCAGGCCGTGGAAGTCCGTACGGTGCAGCAGCCGGTGCGCTGGCTCGGGCTGCCGCGGACGGTGCAGGGGCAGGCGCTTCTGCTCGTCCTGCGTGACGGCGAGAAGCGGCAGCTGCTCACCGATCACAACGCGGATTTCCTGTCGCGCTCGGAGGCCTTCGACCGGGCTGCGGACTCCGTCGAGGCGTGGGGCGACGAGTACCGCCGCCCCTGAAGCCTCAACTGCGGCACCTTAGTCCCGAGTTGAGCGATGGAGCGAGAACAGCAGCGGTTGGGGGAGACCAACGGGGCGTCAGCCGGCCGCCGGTGCCGGGGTCGTCTCGTGAAGCGTGATCGCGTGCTGCATCGCCTTGCGGGCCCGGGGGGTGTCGCCGGCGTCGCGGTAGGCCACCGCGAGACGGAACCAGCAGCGCCAGTCCCCCGGAGTGTCCTCGGTCTCCGCGCGGCGGGCGGCGAAGACTGCGTCCGCCGACGCGCGGTCGACGCGGCCGCTCGCGGTGCGCACCAGCTCGTCGACCGGCAGGCCGCCCTCGGCGTCCAGTTCGGCGGCGAGCCGGTTGGCCCGCCGGACGAATCGGGTGCTCTGCCAGAGGAACCAGACGCCGATGCAGGGAAGCACCAGTACCGCGATCCCGAACGTGACCGTCAGCGGCGTACCGATCCCGATGAGCGCGAAGCCGCGGTCGCCCGCCAGGAAGAAGTAGCCGGCGAGCATGGCGGCCATGACGAAGTACATGATCTTGGCGCGCACGGCGGTCAGTTCGGCAGGTTCAGATCGAGGAAGTGCTCCAGACCGTGGGTGAGGCCCGGGGCGCCGGCCACGCGGCGGACGCCGAGGAGGATCCCCGGCATGAAGCTGCTGTGGTGCAGGGAGTCGTGACGGATCGTGAGCGTCTCCCCCTCGGCGCCGAGCAGGACCTCCTGGTGCGCCAGCAGTCCTCGAAGCCGTACGGAATGCACACGCACCCCTTCGACGTCCGCTCCGCGCGCCCCGTCCAGCGCCGTGGCCGTCGCGTCGGGCTGCGGCGCGCAGCCGGCCTCGGCGCGGGCGGCGGCGATCAGCTGCGCGGTGCGGGTGGCGGTGCCCGACGGGGCGTCGACCTTGTTCGGGTGGTGCAGCTCGACGACCTCGGCGGACTCGAAGTAGCGCGCCGCCGCCTGGGAGAACTTCATGGTGAGGACGGCCCCGATGGAGAAGTTGGGCGCGACGAGCACGCCCGTCTCCGGGGAGCCCGCCAGCAGCGTCCTGAGCTGCGCCAGGCGGTCGTCGGTCCAGCCGGTGGTGCCGACGACCGCGTGGATGCCGTGGCGTACGCAGAAGTCCAGGTTGCCCATCACGGCCGACGGGGCGGTCAGTTCGACGGCGACCTGGGCCCCTGAGTCGACGAGGGCGCCCAGGTCGTCGTCCCGGTCGAGGGCGGCGACCAGTTCCATGTCGTCGGCGGCCTCGACGGCCCGCGCGGCCTCGGAGCCGATCCGGCCCTTGGCGCCGAGAACGGCCACGCGCAGTTTGGTGCTCATCGCTCTGCTTCCTTCTGCTTCCTTAGGAGGCTGGTGCGCCGGTCAGGCGACCGCTTCGTCGAGTCGGTCGGCCTGCTTGTCCTTGAGAGCGCCGATGACCGACAGGGAGGGGCGCTGCCCCAGTACATCGCGGGCCACCGCGCGCACGTCGTCGGGGGTGACGGCCGCTATCCGGGCCAGCATGTCGTCCACGGACATCTGGGTGCCCCAGCACAGCTCGCTCTTGCCGATGCGGTTCATCAGCGCGCCGGTGTCCTCCAGACCGAGGACGGTGGAGCCGGAGAGCTGGCCGACGGCGCGGCCGATCTCCTCGTCGGAGAGCCCCTCGGCCGCGACCTGGTCGAGCCCGTCGCGGCAGATTTTGAGGACGTCGTGGATCTGGCTGGGGCGGCAGCCCGCGTAGACGCCGAAGAGGCCGCAGTCGGCGAAGCCCGAGGTGTACGAGTACACGCTGTAGGCGAGGCCGCGCTTCTCCCGCACCTCCTGGAAGAGCCGGGAGCTCATGCCGCCCCCGAGGGCCGTGCTGAGCACTCCGAGGGCCCAGCGGCGCTCGTCGGTGCGGGAGAGGCCCGGCATGCCGAGGACGACGTGTGCCTGCTCCGTCTTGCGGTTGAGCAGCCCTACGCGGCCGGCGGTGCGCAGGTCGCGGCGGCCCTCGCGCGGGGTGACGGGGACGGCGTCCGTACGGGAGAGGGCGCCGGCCTTCTCGAAGGCGCGGCGTACCTGTCGTACGACGGTGGCGTGGTCGACGTTGCCCGCCGCGGCGACGACCAGGTGCGTCGGGTCGTAGTGCTTCTTGTAGAAGCGGGCGATCCGGTCGCGGTCGAGGGCGTTGACGGTGTCGACGGTGCCGAGGACGGGGCGGCCGAGGGGGGTGTCGCCGAGCATCGTGTGCGAGAAGAGATCGTGCACGCAGTCGCCCGGGTCGTCCTCGGTCATGGCGATCTCTTCGAGGATGACGCCCCGCTCCGCGTCGACGTCCTCGGCCTCGATGAGCGAGCCGGTGAGCATGTCGCACACGACGTCGATGGCGAGGGGGAGGTCGGTGTCGAGCACGCGCGCGTAGTAGCAGGTGTACTCCTTCGCCGTGAAGGCGTTCATCTCGCCGCCGACCGCGTCCATGGCGGAGGAGATGTCGAGAGCGCTGCGCTTGCGCGTGCCCTTGAAGAGGAGGTGTTCGAGGTAGTGGGTGGCGCCGTTGAGCGTGGGCGTCTCGTCGCGCGAGCCGACCTGTACCCAGATTCCGAAGGTCGCGGACCGTACCGACGGCAGGGTCTCGGTGACGACGCGCAGGCCGCCGGGGAGGATCGTGCGCCGGACGGTGCCGATGCCGTTCTGCCCCGGCAGCAGGGTTTGGGTACGGGCGACGGCCCGTACCTCCGAGGAGGTGCGGGCCGTCGTCGTAGAACTACGAAACGTCACTGGGAGGCTTCGTCCTTCTGGTCGTCCTGCTTGTCGTTGTCGCTCTTCGCCTCGTCCTCGCCCTCGATCACGGGGATCAGCGAGAGCTTGCCGCGCTGGTCGATCTCCGCGATCTCGACCTGGACCTTCTGGCCGACGCCGAGGACGTCCTCGACGTTCTCCACGCGCTTGCCGCCGGCGAGCTTACGGATCTGCGAGATGTGCAGCAGACCGTCCTTGCCCGGGAGCAGCGAGACGAACGCGCCGAAGGTGGTGGTCTTGACGACCGTACCCAGGTAGCGCTCGCCGACCTCCGGCATGGTCGGGTTGGCGATGCTGTTGATCGTGGCGCGGGCGGCCTCGGCGGCCGGTCCGTCGGCGGCACCGATGTAGATGGTGCCG
Source organism: Streptomyces sp. NPDC058665 (assembly GCF_042714995.1). NCBI lineage: Bacteria > Bacillati > Actinomycetota > Actinomycetes > Kitasatosporales > Streptomycetaceae > Streptomyces > Streptomyces sp. NPDC058665. The sequence goes on along the minus strand of NZ_JBHXRX010000009.1, from coordinate 173,521 downwards.
TCGTCCTCGATCGTGATGTCGGCGCCGGTGTCCTCCTGGATCTGGTTGATCATCTTGCCCTTGGGGCCGATGACCTCACCGATCTTGTCCACCGGGATCTTGACGGTGATGATCCGCGGGGCGTTCGGGGACATCTCGTCCGGGACGTCGATGGCCTCGTTCATCACATCGAGGATGTGGAGGCGGGCGTCGCGGGCCTGCTTCAGCGCGGCGGCCAGGACCGAGGCGGGGATGCCGTCGAGCTTGGTGTCGAGCTGGAGGGCGGTGACGAACGTCTTCGTACCGGCGACCTTGAAGTCCATGTCGCCGAAGGCGTCCTCCGCACCGAGGATGTCGGTGAGGGCGACGTAGTGCGTCTTGCCGTCGATCTCCTGGGAGATCAGGCCCATGGCGATACCGGCGACGGGGGCCTTGAGGGGCACACCGGCGTTCAGCAGCGACATGGTGGAGGCGCAGACCGAGCCCATGGACGTCGAGCCGTTGGAGCCCAGCGCCTCGGAGACCTGGCGGATCGCGTACGGGAACTCCTCGCGCGTCGGCAGCACCGGCATGATGGCGCGCTCGGCGAGCGCCCCGTGGCCGATCTCGCGGCGCTTCGGCGAACCGACGCGGCCGGTCTCGCCCACGGAGTACGGCGGGAAGTTGTAGTTGTGCATGTAGCGCTTGCGCGTCACCGGCGACAGGGTGTCCAACTGCTGCTCCATGCGCAGCATGTTGAGGGTGGTGACACCCAGGATCTGGGTCTCGCCACGCTCGAACAGCGCGGAGCCGTGCACGCGCGGGATGGCCTCGACCTCGGCAGCGAGCGTACGGATGTCCGTGACACCGCGACCGTCGATGCGGACCTTGTCCTTGATGACGCGCTCGCGGACGAGGGACTTCGTCAGCGCGCGGTACGCGCCGGAGATCTCCTTCTCGCGGCCTTCGAACTGCGGGAGCAGCTTCTCGGCGGCGAGCTCCTTGACGCGGTCCAGCTCGGCCTCGCGGTCCTGCTTGCCGGCGATGGTGAGCGCCTGCGACAGCTCGCTCTTCACGGCGGCCGTGAGGGCCTCCAGGACGTCGTCCTGGTAGTCGAGGAAGACCGGGAACTCACCGGTGGGCTTGGCGGCCTTGGCGGCGAGGTCGGCCTGTGCCTTGCAGAGCGCCTTGATGAAGGGCTTCGCGGCCTCCAGACCGGCGGCGACGATCTCCTCGGTGGGAGCCTCCGCGCCGTCGGCGACGAGCTGGATGGTCTTCGTGGTGGCCTCGGCCTCGACCATCATGATCGCGACGTCGCCGTCCTCCAGGACGCGGCCGGCGACCACCATGTCGAAGACAGCGTCCTCGAGCTCGGTGTGCGTCGGGAACGCGACCCACTGGCCCTTGATCAGGGCGACACGGGTGCCGCCGATCGGGCCGGAGAAGGGCAGGCCGGCCAGCTGCGTGGAGCAGGAGGCGGCGTTGATCGCGACCACGTCGTACAGGTGGTCGGGGTTGAGCGCCATGATCGTCTCGACGATCTGGATCTCGTTGCGCAGGCCCTTCTTGAAAGAGGGGCGCAGCGGGCGGTCGATGAGGCGGCAGGTGAGGATCGCGTCCTCGGAGGGCCGGCCCTCGCGGCGGAAGAAGGAGCCGGGGATCTTGCCGGCCGCGTACTGCCGCTCCTCGACGTCCACCGTGAGGGGGAAGAAGTCGAGGTTGTCCTTGGGCTTCTTGGAAGCGGTGGTGGCCGACAGCACCATGGTGTCGTCGTCCAGATACGCCACGGCGGAGCCGGCGGCCTGCTTGGCCAGGCGGCCCGTCTCGAAGCGGATGGTGCGGGTGCCGAACGTGCCGTTGTCGATAACGGCCTCGGCGTAGTGGGTCTCGTTCTCCACCAGTGGTTCTCCATACTCGTCGTTGTCGTCTTTCGTCCCGCGCCCGTGTGGCGGGGGACAGTCGGAGAAGCGCTCCTTGGTGCGGGCCGGTCTTCGATCGAAGCTCCCGGGGCGGCGGCGTGGGCCGCGGGCGGCGTTCGCCGCGCCGTTCCGGGGGCCACTACCGAGGACCGGCGGCGGCGGTGGGGCGCTTCCCCTCGTCAGTGGGTGGTGCTGGTCTTACCCGTGTCGGGTGGTGCTTCTCAGTGGTGTCCGGGAGCTGTGCTCCTGCGAACAGGTTACTGAGCTTCGTGCGCATACGGCGAAGGGAGCGGTTCCCGGTGTGTGGGAACCGCTCCCTTTCACGGCGTACTACTTGGCGCCGCCGGCCGCACCGCGGCGGATGCCCAGGCGGTCGACCAGCGCGCGGAAGCGCTGGATGTCCTTCTTCGCCAGGTACTGCAGCAGGCGGCGGCGCTGGCCGACCAGGATGAGCAGACCGCGACGCGAGTGGTGGTCGTGCTTGTGCGTCTTGAGGTGCTCGGTCAGGTCCGAGATACGGCGCGAGAGCATCGCGACCTGGACCTCGGGGGAGCCGGTGTCGCCTTCCTTGGTGGCGAACTCCGACATGATCTGCTTCTTCGTAGCGGCGGCAAGCGGCACGCGTACTCCTTGTAGGTCTTCGTTGCCATCGAGTGCCCCAGGTCGAATTCGCTGGGGATCTTCGGTTACTCGGGTGGCGGGGTGATCGGCCGGTGTTGTTCGGTCGCTGGGTCCGGACAGACCGGAACGCGTACACAAACGGCCGTCACACAGCGTACCAGCCAGTCAAGACGTCATCGCACGGATGGAGTGGTAGACGTCGAACACCGCCAGGCAGAGCGGGACGACCGTCAGTAGTACGAAGGACTCGGCGATCTCCAGGAAGCGGCCCCAGAAAGGGGTGACGCCTTTCCGCGGCACGATCAGCCCTATGGCGATGATCAGCGCGGCGATCCCGGCGACGGCGGCGGTCAGCCAGACCGTACGGATGTCGAGGCCCGTGCTGTCACCGCGCAGCGCCTCGCGGATCATCCCCTCCGGAGGGTTGAGGCAGAGGCCGAGTCCCAGCAGGACGAGGGCGCCGAGGCCGGCGGCCAGCGCGCAGCCGACCTGCGCCGTGTAGCTGAAGAGGTGGGCGCGCATCAGCATGGCGACGCCGGTGGCGAGGGCGAGGAGCTGGCCCCAGACGCCGTCGGAGAAGCCGAGTACGCCGGCGGCGCCGAGGGCCACCAGCGCGCAGCCGCCGACGAGGCCGACGAGCAGTTCGTGGCCGCGCCGGGCCTGGGCGGCGATGCGCTCGGGGTCGACGGGGGCGGGGGGTAGCGGGTCGCTTCCGTAGGAGCCTGCGGCGGTACGGGGCGGCTCGAAGCCGATGGGGAGGCGGGCGAAGCGGGTGGAGAGGCCGGGCAGGAAGGCGAGTGTTCCTACGGAGAGCGCGGCGCAGACGGCGGCGGTCTCGGCGGGCGCCATGTCGGTGGTGATGGCGATGAACGTCACCAGGAGGCCGACGGTGGAGGCGAAGACGAACGCGACGAAGGGGCCGTCGCCGCCGGGGGCGACGATCACGAGGATCACCGAGGCGATCAGTACGGCGGCGCAGGCGAGCAGGAACTGGAGCCGGCCGATGCCCTGTCCGTCCGCGAAGGGCAGCAGTCCGGAGCCGGCGACGGCCGCGTTGGCCATGGAGCCCAGACCGAGCGCGACGGCGGAGACCCGGTCGTCGTACACCCGGGCCCGTACGCCGGCGAGGGCGAGCAGCATGACGGCGGTGACGCCGGCCAGGACGCCCGGCAGACCGTGTGTGTCGTGCCGGGGGTCGGCGGACCACAGCACGAAGGCGAGCAGTGTCAGCAGGACGGAGCCGCCGAAGAGCCCGGCGCCGCGCATGGCGCTGTCGGTCCACAGGGTGCGGTCGCGGGCGACCGCGGAGGCGACGGCGTCGGAGACGTCGTCGAAGACCGCGGGGGGCAGGGATTCGGCGAAGGGGCGCAGGGACAGCAGTTCGCCGTCGAGGATGCGCTGGGCGGCCAGGGAGCGGGCACTGTCGAGGACGGTGCCGTCGCGGCGTACCAGGTGATATCCGACGGGGGCGCCCGCCTCGGGACTCTGGCCGGACAGCCGCAGGATCTCCGGGTGGAGGTCGGCGACGGGGATGTCCTCCGGCAGCGCCACGTCGATGCGGCCGTCCGGGGCGACGACAGTGATCCGGCAGAAGCCGGTTCCGCCGCCGGACGGGGCCGGAGCACCCGGCTGACGCGCTCCGGTGGCCGCCGCTTGGGCCGTCATACTCACGTGCCTTATCCCCTCGTGGTTCCCGTGCGCCCGATGCCCGCGTTGCGCTCCGAATGCCCCTGTTTTTGCGGAAGTTCATTCATGCGCAAACGAGTCCGGTCACCCTACCGCCGGGCGTTGGGCAGCCGCGCACGTAGGATCCTTGCCCGCGGATGGAGGCCCGTCGCCACGGGGGCGCCAGAGGGAACTCTTCTGTCCGGCAAGGGAATTGGTGAGCAGTGAGTCAGATCGTCGTCAAGCGCCCGCCGCGGGCACTGCCCGCCGACGTGCCGGACGAACAGGTGCAGGTTCAACCCCCTCCGCCGTTGCCCAGAGGGCAGCAGGAGGGCGCGCTCATGCAGCTGCTGCCCATGCTGGGTATGGGCGGTTCGGTCGTCTTCTTCTTCATGACGCCGAATCCGATCATGCGCATCATGGGCATGGTGATGATCGCCTCGACGATCGCCATGGCCATCGCGATGCTGGTGCGGCACCGGCGCGGAACGCAGGGCGAACTCGCCGACATGCGGCGCGACTATCTCAAGTACCTGACGCAGACGCGGCGTACCGTGCTGAGGACTGCGCATCTGCAACGGGACGCGCAGTACTACCTCCACCCCTCCCCCGAGCAATTGTGGGCGCTGGTCGCCGAGGGCAGCCGGGTGTGGGAACGCCGCGTCGCCGACGAGGACTTCGGGCAGGTACGTATCGGCCTGGGCAGTCAGCAGCTCGCGACGGCGCTCATCGAGCCGGAGACGGCGCCGGTGGATGAGCTGGAGCCGCTCACCGCCGGGGCGATGCGGCAGTTCCTCAACGCGCACAGCGTGCTGGACGGTCTGCCGATGGCCGTGTCGCTGCGCGCCTTCTACCACCTGACGATCACCGGTGAGGCGGAGTCGGTGCGCTCGACGGCGCGCGCGATGGTCGGTTCGCTCGCCTCGCTGCACTCCCCCGAGGACCTGGTGATCGCCGTCGTCGCCGGACGGGGCGCGGTGTCGCGGTGGGAGTGGGCGAAGTGGTTGCCGCACGTCCAGGCGCAGGGCCCCGGTGACGGGGCGGGCAGCCGCCGGCTCATCACGTCCGACGTACGGGAGCTGGAGGAGATGCTGGCGGGGCGGCTGGAGGGGCGTCCGCGCTTCCAGCCCGGCGGCCAGCCGCTGCTGGACCAGCCGCATCTCGTCGTGGTTCTGGACGGCATGTCGCTGCCCCCCGTGTCGGCGCTCGCGTCGGCCGAGGGGCTTCAGGGTGTGACGGTCATCGAGGTCGTACCGGGCGAGGTCACCGCCGCACGGGGCGGCCTCGCCGTCGTCGTGCGGCCCGACTCGCTGCGGCTGGAGTCGGGGCACGGCATGGTGTACGACGGGGAGCCCGACCGGCTGAGCCTGGAGGCCGCCGAGGCACTGGCCCGTCAGCTCGCGCCGCTGCGGGTCGCGACGGGGGGTGACGACGACGAACCGCTGCTCGCCAACCTCGACTTCACCGATCTGCTGAACCTCGGGGACGCGGCGTCCGTCGATGTCACCCGTACGTGGCGGCCCCGTTCGCGGGCGGAGCGGCTGCGTGTGCCCATCGGTGTCGGCGAGGACGGTGCGCCCGTCATGCTGGACCTGAAGGAGGCGGCGCAGGAGGGGATGGGGCCGCACGGCCTGTGCGTCGGGGCTACGGGCTCAGGCAAGTCTGAGCTCCTGCGCACACTCGTCCTGGGCCTCGCCGTCACGCACTCCTCGGAGACGCTGAACTTCGTCCTCGCGGACTTCAAGGGCGGCGCCACGTTCGCGGGCATGTCGCAGATGCCGCACGTCGCGGCGGTGATCACCAACCTCGCCGACGACCTCACCCTGGTCGACCGCATGGGTGACTCGATCCGCGGTGAGCTCAACCGGCGGCAGGAGATGCTGCGCGACGCGGGCAACTACGCCAACATCCACGACTACGAGAAGGCGCGTGCGGCTGGCTCGCCGTTGCAGCCGATCCCGTCGCTGGTCCTTGTCATCGACGAGTTCAGTGAACTCCTGACAGCGATGCCGGACTTCATCGAGATGTTCGTCCAGATCGGGCGCATCGGACGTTCGCTGGGCGTCCATCTCCTGCTGGCGTCCCAGCGGTTGGAGGAGGGCCGGCTGCGCGGGCTGGAGACGTACCTCTCGTACCGCGTGGGTCTGCGTACCTTCTCGGCCGCGGAGTCGCGTGCGGCGCTGGGGGTGCCGGACGCGTACCAGCTGCCCAACGTGCCCGGCTCGGGGTATCTGAAGTACGGCACCGACGAGATGGTGCGGTTCAAGGCCGCGTACGTCTCCGGGGTGTACCGGGCGAACGCGCAGGCCGTCGCCGGCACCGGGGGGCCGCTGCCGGTCGACCGCAGGCCCGTGCCGTTCACGGCGGCGCCGGTGCCGGTGCACTACGTCCAGCCGGCCGCGCGGCCCGCCGTACCGGACGCGCGCACCTCGCCCGAGGACGACGCGCTGGCGGACTCGGTGCTCGACGTGATCGTGCGCCGTCTCGAAGGGCGCGGTGCCGAGGCACACCAGGTGTGGCTGCCGCCGCTGGACAATCCGCCGTCGCTGGACGAGCTGCTGCCGGGGCTGTCGGACGTGGAGGGGCGCGGGCTCACCCAGCCGGGCTTCGAGGGGGCGGGGCGCCTCGTCGTACCACTGGGTGTGGTCGACAAGCCGTACGAGCAGCGACGCGACACCCTGTACCGGGACTTCTCCGGGGCCGCGGGCCATATGCAGATCGTGGGCGGCCCGCAGTCCGGCAAGTCGACGCTGCTGCGCACGCTCATCGCCGGGTTCGCGCTGACGCACACGCCGCGGGAAGTGCAGTTCTACGGCCTGGACTTCGGCGGTGGCGGCATGTCGTCGATCGCCGGGCTGCCGCACGTCGGCGGGATCGCGTCGCGGCTCGACCCGGAGAAGGTGCGGCGGACGACGGCCGAGGTGTACGGCATCCTGACGCGGCGCGAGGAGTACTTCCGTACGGCGGGGATCGACTCCATCAACACCTTCCGCAGGATGCGGGAACGGGGTGAGATCTCGGCGGCGGACCAGCCGTGGGGCGATGTCTTCCTGGTCATCGACGGCTGGGGCAACTTCCGCACCGACTATGAGGGGTTGGAGCCCGCCGTGCTCGACATCGCGGCGCGCGGGCTCGGTTACGGCATCCACGTGGTGCTGACGGCGTCGCGCTCGATGGAGGTGCGCGCCAACCTCAAGGACCACCTGATGAACCGGCTTGAGCTGCGCCTCGGCGACACGATGGACTCCGACCTGGACCGCAAGGCCGCGGTCAACGTGCCCACGGGGGTGCCCGGCCGGGGTCTGACGCCGGAGAAGCTGCACTTCATGGCGGCGGTGCCACGGATCGACTCCATCAACTCCGACAGCGACCTGTCGGAGGCGACGGCGGCGATGACGCAGGAGGTCGGCCGGCACTGGACGGAGCCCGGCGCCCCGGTCGTACGGCTGCTGCCGCGCGAGCTGGACGCGGCGACGCTGCCGGCGGGCGCCGAACAGCCGAAGCGCGGCGTTGCCTTCGGGATCGACGAGAACCTGCTGGAGCCGGTCTTCGTCAACTTCGACCGCGATCCGTTCTTCCTGGTGTTCGGCGAGAGCGAGTCGGGCAAGTCGAACCTGCTGCGGCTGCTGATCAAGCGCCTGTCGGAGCGGTACGACGGGAACTCGGCCAAGTTCTTCGTCATCGACAACCGGCGCGCGCTGCTGGACGTGACGCCGGCGTCGCACCTGGCGGAGTACGTGCCGATGTCCAACAACATGGACCACCACGTGGACGCGCTGTCGGACCTGATGCGGCGACGTACGCCGGCGGCGGACGTCACGGCGCGGCAGTTGCGCGAGCGCAGTTGGTGGCGCGGGCCGACGGTGTTCGTGGTCGTCGACGACTACGACCTGGTGTCCACCTCCAGCGGCAACCCGCTCAACAAGCTCACGGAGCAGCTGCCGTTCGCGCGTGATGTGGGTGTGCGCTTCATCATCGCCCGCAGCGCGGCGGGGGCCAGCAGGGCCTCGTACGAGCCGTTCATGCAGCGGATGATGGAGCTCGGCGCGCAGGGTGTGCTGCTCTCGGGCGACCCTCAGGAGGGCGACATCCTCGGCGGCGTACGGGCGCGTCCGATGCCGGCGGGCCGCGGCGTCTTCGTCTCGCGCCAGCGTGGCAACCCCCTGGTGCAGACGGGTCTGATGCCTTCGCCGGACGAGCGGTGACGTGGGCGGGGAGCGGGGAGCAGGCAGCGGGCGCGGGCGCGGGCGGCGCGGGCATCCAGGCTGATCCCGGAATGGTGCAGTCGATCAGCGAGTACGGGGGAAGGAGTTCCGGATGGCATGGGACGAGTGGGAGCAGTTGAAGGCGTCGGCGGCGGCTAATGGGCCGACGCAGATGCGACTGAACGGAATACCGGAAGAGGATCGGCCCAACGCGGGCAGTCCGACCGGTGATCTCGCGGTCGATCAGAAGGATTTGGCGGCGATCGGCGACGAGGCGTTCAAGCTGTACAACCGGCTGTGGGAAGAGGCGCGGGTCACCAGCACCGACACGGCCGGCAGCGATCTGAAGGGGCAGGGGTTCGCGCTCGGAGGCGCTCTGAGTCATGTGTCGCTGCGCTGGGACCGGCAGTTGGGGTCCCTCATGGACGCGTGCGCGCTCATTTCGAACCACATGGACTTCACCAAGAAAGCGCATGACAGCGACGAGATCTTTATCGAGCGTCATGTGAGCAGCATCTCCACACTGGATGCGGGCTTCGACGAGCAGTGGTCCCAGCCGGGCAAGAAGAACGAGGTCTACGGCGAGGGCAAGAAAGAATCGAAGGACTGAAGGACTGAAGGACGGAAGGACCGAGGGAACAGACTCATGGATTTCGAAGCCCTTCACTCTGCCAATTTCACGTCGCTCGACACAACGGTCAGCGACTGGACGAAGATGCTCACCAACCTCACCGACCTCAAGACCGACGCCAAGGACGGGCTCCACGGCAAGGCGAACAAGGCTAACTGGGCCGGCTACAACGCCACGGTGTCGCGTGAGTTCATCGGCAAGACCGCCGAGGAATTCAACGACGCGTACACCCAGGCCGAGTCGATACGCAACATCATCCGCGACACCCAGGGTGAGTTGAAGACCCAGCAGCGACTACTCAAGGAAGCCGTCGAGCGGGGGCGGGGCAACCACATGTCCGTCAAGTCGGCGGGCAGCGGCTTCACCGTCACTCCGAATCCCGACCCGAAGCCCGCGAACGGCCAGAAGGACGTCGACGCGCTACGGGACGAACTCCAGGGAATTCTCGACACGGCGACGGAGATGGACAACACGGCGTCCACATCGCTCAAGGCACTCGTCGATCTCACCGACTACGGTTTCTCCGGGCAGAAGTACGCCGACCGCGATTCGGCGGCCGGCGCGATCAAGGAAGCCGAGAATCTGGCCCGTCTCGCGAAGAAGAACCCGGAAGACCTGACGGTCAAAGAGTTCGACGCGCTCAACGCGGGCCTGAGGAAGTACTCGGGCGACGAACTCTTCAGCGAGCGTTTCGCCGAGCAGTTGGGCCCCAAGGGGACGCTGGAGTTCTGGGCGGGTATCACGGATCCGCACAGCAACAGCCGTCTGTACATGGACCGCCATGAACAGCTCGGCGATCTGCAGAAGAACCTTAGTCTCACGCTCGCCACCGCGACGCAGGCGGACACGCCGGAAATCCGCCGGTGGACGTACGAGATGACGGAACTCGGCGGCCAGCCGTTGAACAAGAACAGCACCACCCAGGGCTTCCAGGTGATGAGCAACCTCATGCGCTGGGGCAACTTCGACGATCAGTTCCTGAAGAGCTACGGCACGGAACTGATGGAGACCGAGAAGGCTGCCACCAGTAACGGCCGCCACGGGGCGGCGGTCTGGACCCACATGGGCATGGACCCGAATCTCAACCGCACGGGCGAGGACTCCGGTTCGGACCCCATGATCGGTTATCTGAAGGCGCTCTCCAACAGCCCGGATGCCGCGACCGATTTCTTCAACGACCCGTTCCTGTCGAAGGACGAGGATCACGACTTCAAGACTAAGAACGAAGACGGAAAGGAAGTCAAGGACACACTCTCCAACTTCGACTATCTCTTCGAGGAGCGCGACTGGCCGCCGGAGCGGGACAGGGACGGCGAGGACAGCATCTCCGGCCGGAACAACCTGGCGATGGCTCTGGAAGCGGCCACGACGGGTCACCCGGCGGGCGAGCTGCCGACTCTGGACACCCCGGCACACAACACCGGGCAGGCCGAGCTGGCGAAGAACTTGATGGTGTCCATCTCGGAGAACCCGGAAAGACTTACCGAGCAGAGCTACATGTCCGACAGTGTGGGGCAGATCGCCGCCGAGTACATGCCCGACATCAATCGAGGTATGTACCCGGGGAAAGAATCCGCGAACGATCTCTTTCCGGTGGTGGGTGCGGCGGCGAAGATCCCCGAGGTCGACATCACCAGGTTCCTCTACACGGTGGGACAGAATCCCGAGGGATACGCTGCGGTCAACGCGGGACAGGCAAGCTATACGACGTCCCTGATGGAGTATCACTTCGCGAACCCGGATGCCTTCGTCAATGACCCCAACTTCAGCGACAGCGACAACCTCAAGCAGAGCATCGAGGGTGTGGCGAAGGTGAGCGGCGAAGTCCAGGGAACGATCGGGGCGGGCCGTGCGTACGCGAGCGAAGTGGACACGGGCGTAAAGGATCAGGACTTCAACGACGCCATCCAGACCACCAGCACCTGGGTCGGCTCAGGGGTCGGCATCGGGGTCGGTCTGGCGACCGCTCCGTTCGTCGGCCCTGGTGGCATCGTGGCGGGCGGACTGGCGGGCACCGCGGTGGATGAGATTCTCGGCGGGCTCACGGAAGGCTCGTTGAAGGACAGCTCGGGCGAAGTCATCTACCGCAACGGTCAGGAAATCGACGCGACACGACAGTCCACCTACACCCTTGTCGAGGCGGCTGCCGAAAAGGCGGGCGAGAGCGCGAAGAATCCGTCGCCGGCCATCGTCGCCGCTGCCGCGGGTGCGGCGGAGCAGGGCTTCAACAACGCCCGCACGAACCTCGCGGACTTTATCGACGGCGAAGGAACTCCCCGCCAACTAGAGCCAAAAAAGTGAGCACATGATGTCCATGTCGAAGAAGATTCTGATCCCCCTTGCCGCACTGGCAGTGGTCGGCCTGGCTGCGGGCACATTTTATGTGCTGGGAGTACCTCCGTTCGAGAAACACGGAGAGATAGAAGCGAGCAAGGTCTGCGAGTCGCTCGGCGACTCCTCGAAAGCGGCCTCAATACTCAAGACCGTGCTCCCGAAGGAACCCGAATACTCCTTCAGGGGCAGGGTGACCGGCGAGCACGTGACGCAGCAGAGCGATGCGTTCAGGAGCGACTGTGCGGTCTACGGCGAGGAGAAGGCGCTCCTGAGCGCCGGAACACTGGTGATGGAGACCCAGACCGCCGACAGTTGGGCCAACTACTCGCTGGAAGACGGCGACGAGGCCCGTGAGAGCTTCGCAGCGGGGTCCGGAGGTTTCATCACAACGAACAACACGGTCGCCATTCAGGTACCTTGCGCCAAAGCGGGAACCATACCGGGCGGCGAATACAGCCTCAGAGTCGTCGTTGATCTGAAGTCGGGCGAGGCGTCGGACAAGGCGCGTCAAGGCCTGAAGGATCTCGCGGTCGAGATGGCACGCTTCGCGCACAAGGAGACGGAGTGCAATCTCCCCTCCAAACTCCCTGAGTAGGCCGGCGATCCGGCCACGGCCACGGCCTTCGCTCCTGGCCGACCTGCGCGCCGGTGATGCCGCCACATCAACCTTCAACCCCCTAAAACACGGCAAGGAAGGCGTCTCTCGTGTGTGCCCTTGTCACCCCCCACGCCACATGTCGTCGGCTCATCGTGAGCCTGGTCGCGCTTTCGTGCGCGCTCCTGATCGCCTCATGTTCGGAGTCGGCGAAGGAATACGAGACACCTCAAGCGGTCTGCGGCGTGGAAGTGCCTGCGGAAATACTGGATCCCTTGCTGCCCGAGGGAGAGAAGGTCTCGGAAAGAGAGAAGACGGCGAGCGGCGTCAAGCGCTGCTACGTGTCGGTGGACGGCAAGGTCGCGCTGTCGACGTCCATAGAGTGGTACGAGGCCGATACCCCGATCGCGGAGATCGCCTCGAAAACGGTCGGCGCGGGCCCCGAGGACAAGGTCAGCACCGACAAGCGGTACAGCTACTCGGGCAAGGGCGGAGCCGGGCTGATCCGGTGCGAGGACTCGTCCCAGATCGACAAGGATGTCGATGGCGACCTCTACGCGACGGTGCGGGTCGGGGGCGACGACTCGGCGGACGCCGCTTCCGTACTGAAGGTGATCGAGGCGTATACGGATGCCGCGCCTGCGGCGGGCGAGTGTGAACTCGCCCTCTGAGATCCCTTGAATCCGCTTCGCGTTGACTTGCACGACGAAGGGGGGGCACCTCCCGCGCGTGCCCCCCCTTTAGCCGTAACTGCCGGTTGCTTCTGAGCGTGGCTCAGAAGTAGCCGGCGGACTTCTTGTCGCCTGCCTGGTACGTGGGGCCGGCCTCACGTACCTTGCGGGCGATGTCCTTGAGCGCGTTGTGGATCTGGCGCGTCTCGTTGTCCCACTTCTTGTGGGCCGCGTCCGCCGCCGTCTTGGCCTCGCCCTCGAAGGTCGCGGAGACGCCGCGGATCTTCGTCTGGATGGCCTCAAGGCTCTCATCGAGGCGGTTGGCCTGCTTCTCGATGACCGAGGCGGCCTGCTCCAGCGAGCCGTAAGTCACGACCATGGTGCCGTCGTTCTGCTGAGCCACGGGTCCTCCTGTTTCCTGTAGGTGCGGTGCGGTATGTGCTTGGCCGGCTTCTGGCTGACGGGCCGTCAGTAGCCGCTGATGTTCGACGTCGCCTTCGCCGTCGCGGCGGAGTCGCCGGAGAAGCCGGCAGTCACGTCGACACCGTTCAGGGCCGCGTAGACCTCGTCCTCGGTGTTGCCGGCGGTGGTACGCGTGACCTGGATCGCTTCCTGGAAGTTGAGCAGCATCTTCGCGATCCGAACCATGCCGGCATTGATCTCGGCCTGCTTGGCGTCGAACGCGCTGGCGCCGATGCCCTTCCAGGCACCTTCCAGGCTGTCGATGACGCCCTGGAGGTTCTTCAACTGCCCTTTGACGTCCTCGAACTTGATCGTGATCTCGTCCTGGAAGTCCTTGAGACTCTGATCGCCGACCTTCTGGACTGCCATATGTAAGTCTTCCTTTCGTCTGTGCTGTGCTCGTCACTGCGTGGGTGTTTCGGTGAATGGTCTGAGCAGCCGGGCGGGTGGTCACGCACTGCGACGTTTGCGTACGACGACGAAGGCGCCCCCGGCGAGTACCGCGACCACCGCCGCGCCGCCGAGGATCAGCCCCAACTGGCCGTCGCCGCTGGTGTCTTCGGAGGCATTCGCCGCATCTGTGTCCTTGTTCGAGTCCGTGCCCTCCGCGCCGGGTTTGGGCGCGGAGGACGCCGCATCGTCCGACGACGATTCGCCGGAGGGCCCGTCGGCCGTCGTCTTCTCGTTGGTCAGGGGGCTGACGTCCGCGTCGCCGGGCTTACCGATCCCCCGGTTGATGGCGGCGTTCGGGCGGACGATCCCGTGGCCGAGGTAGTTGCTGACGGTGCCGGGCTTCCAGTCGTCACCACGACCTGCCGACTCGAACATGACCCGAAGGACCTGGTTCGCGGTCCAGTCGGGGTTGGCGGACCAAATGAGGGCGGCGGAGGCGGACGCGAGGGCGGTGGCGGCGCTGGTTCCGCCGTCGCCGTCGCAGTACTTGGTGAAGGTCTCGTCGCACCAGGTCGGCATATCACTGCCGGGAGCGGCGATGTCCACGAAGTCGCCGTGCTGGGAGTACTCGGCAACCTGGCCCTCCGGGTCTGAAGCCGCGACACCGACGACCTCGGGATAGTTGGCCGGATACTCAGGCTTGTTGCTCTTCTGCGCGCTGTTGCCTACCGCGGAAAAGAACAACTTCCCCTTCGCGTACGCGTACTCAACCGCTTCTTTTTCCTTGGCACTCACAAACTGATTGCTGATCGACATGCTGATGATCTGCGCATCACTGTCGGCTGCCGCCCTGATAGCGACAGACTCATCCGACTCGTTCACTCCCTTCCCCTTGAAGTTCTCGGTCGCGATGCGCATGGGAATGATCTTTGCTCCGGGCGCCAACCCGCGCAGGCCGTCGCCTTGCCCCGTCCCCGCGATCAATTCGGCCATGGTTGTTCCATGACCGGTGTAGTCGTCTGTCTCGTCTCCACCCGACCCCGTTGCGTCGAGGCCTTTCAGGACCTGACCCTTCAATGAGGGAGTGGACGAGTTGACCCCCGTGTCGATGACGGCGATCTTGATGCCCTCACCGGTGGTGGACTTCCATACGTCCTCGATATGCATGGCATCCAGGTACCACTGCTTCGACTGCGTGTCCGCGGCGACCGCCGATGGAGCGGCACCTACCATGCCGATCACAGACGCTCCGATCATGGCTACCGCGCATAGCGGGCCACGACGAAAGCCGTACGACCCGAATCGCCTCCGGACCTGGCTCATTCCTGCCGTCATCCCGACTTCCGAACCTTCCGCTGTGCCTAGTCGCCCGTCCGGTTCTCCGGACGTGGCTGTACGGGACTCTCCCGCTCCTCGTCCCGGGGCTGCCGGTCATGTCGCTCACCCGACAGCCCCGAGCCGCCGGTCGTGAACCCGCCGGTGCCCGGCCTGGGAGGGGTATCACCACTCCTTGGCGTCCCGACCACGCCGTTGGAGCTGGGAATGCCCCGCCCCGTCAGCCGCGCGGCTGACGACGAACGGCCCGGCGCTCCGCCCTGGCCGCCGATGACGTTCCCCCGGGGAATCCGCGCCCCGGACGTGCCGGTACCGCCGCCGGAGGCTCGCTGCTGCGGCGTCCCTCCGACGATGCCGCTGCCACGGCCCGCACGTGGCCCGCCGGACGTGCCCGAACCGGAACGTCCCGGCATGGGGCCTCCCGAGCTCGGCCGACCGACCATGGGACTCCGCGTGCCACCCGGACCACCGGTGCGTCCCACGCCGGGAGCCATGCCTGTGGGCCTGCCGACCGGGGACCTGTTTCCCCCCGTACCCGTTCTCTCGTTGGTGCCCTTCCCGGGATTTCCTCCCCTCGGCATCGTCGAAGGGCCCTGGCGGGGCGGTCCACCCGACTTCTTCGGACCGGAGTTGGGCCCAAGCGGGGGGACACTCCCGTCTCCGGCAGGAGGTCCACCATTCACCGGCAAAGGCTGGGCAGGACCGGGACCCGGTGGAGTTGGCGGCAGCGTCGTGACGCTGTCGATCTTCATCGATGTGCTCGGCGTGGGGATTTCCGACACCAAGTCATTGGCTCCGGTGCGGGGCGCACTCTCTGGGGAGCTGACCGACCCCTGCCGTAGAGCTGACTGCCCACCAGGGTCACCGAGACGACCACTGTCCGACGCCGCGGGCTCCCGCGTTGCGAACTGCTCGCCTCCCCGAGGCCGCGGCACCTCCGCCTTCAGCATCTTCGGCAGCTCCGGCTCCTTCGCCCCCGCCAGCGACTGCTCCGACACCGCGTAGAACGACGCCAGGCGGTTCATCTGGTTGATGGCCTCCTGGCGGTTCTCCTCCACCTGCACCGCCCGCTTGTACTCCGGGTTGTCGTCCCGCTGTTCCGAGACCGGGAAGTCCTTCGGGCGCCTGGGGTCCGCCCTGTTGTCGCGGGGCGGTCTGGCGCTGCGGACCGATGTCAGGCCGCCGCCCGCCACCGTCATCTGGGTGCCGATGACGTTCGCGAAGGAACCCAGGTCCCAGGCGTACCGCGCCAGTTCGCCGCCGTAGCGCTGGAACTCGGTGGCCGCCGCGCCGTGCCAGTCCGTGGCCTTGACAAAGTCGCTGAGCTCCTGCGCGGCCTCGTTGAGGCTCGTCTTGGCCCTTTCGAGGTTCTCGCCGGCCCTCACCAGGTCGGCGGGCTTCGCGCCGTCCAGCAGGTCGAGCATGTCGTTGAGCCCGCGCTCTTCGAAGCTCGTCCTGGAGAAGATCCCTCCGGCGCTGCCGAAGCCGATCCGGTCCATGACCGTCGCGAAACGCTCCATGGCGTCGGTCGCGCCGAACTGTGACTCGATCTGCGCGGCGTCTTCGTTCTGTTGCCGCTCCTGGGGAGAGAGCGGCGGGCTCTTGTCGTCACTCATGTCTCGTCACCCCAAGTCCTTCGTACCGCCGGTGGCGTCCTGGCGCGGCGCCTCAGGTCCCTCGCCCTTCTCGCGCCTCTGCTGCCTCTCGTACGCCTCGCGCTGCTCGTCCAGTCGCGTCTGGATCGTGTGGAAGCGGTACCGCAGGTCGTCCTCGACGTTGTCGTAGCCGACATCGGCGGCGTGAACTCCGATGCTGAGCAGCTCTATCTGGTCCCCGAGGGACTTGGACAGGGAAATGAGCGACGTGTGCACCCGGTTGTACTGCGCCGAGAAGCCTTCCGCCTCGTCGAACTTGCCAGGGCCGCTGAACGACGAACGGGGCACCCCCTGTGCCGCGATCTCCCCCGTGCCACCCGCCCCGGTCTCGAACTCCGACAGCAGGGTGTTGATCTGCCCCTGGAACTTCTTCAGCGCCCCGACGCCGCGCTCGAGATCACTCGTCATCGGAGCCCCCGCTCACGCCACCCACCGACTCAGGCACGATGCCCGTTCCTCCCCGTTTGCCTCAGCTGTCCAACGCGCGACCACCGCGGACCAGTTCTTCTGCGTTCACTTGATGATCGCCAGCAACACCCTAGCTACTCAGCCGTAGGACTCTAAGTGCGAAATACGTCGCCCGACTTGGCCGCCGTGGCACGCGCCGCGCGCCACGTTCTCATCCGCGCTCGCCGACCCGCCGTGCCCGACGGCGCGAGTCGCGCAGGGCCACCGAACCGCCTGTGATCGCCGCCACGAGGACGGCGCCGCCGACCACGACGTACGTCGCGAGGCGCGAGTTGCGTTCGTCGGCCGTCTCACCGAGGTGCACCTCTGCGGGGGTCGGCGCTTCGGCCCGGGTCACTCCTTCGTGTGCCACCGGCTTCTCGACGGGCTTGTCATCCTCGGTGAGCGCGCGGACCGGGTCCACCACTCCCCAGCCGACGAGGCGGTCGCGGCCCGGGATCGAGCGCTCCGCCGTCTGCTGGATCTGGGCGACGATCTGCTCCTGGGTCCACGTGTCGTGCTTGCTCTTGATCAGAGCGGCGATTCCGGCGACGTACGGGGCGGAGAAGCTGGTGCCGTTGTCGGCGCAGTGGCCGCCGCCGGGGACGGTCGTGACCATGTCCACCCCCGGCGCCGCGATGCCGACGAACTCGCCCGACTGGGAGAACGACGCGCGTTCGTTGTTCCTGTCGGACGCGGCCACGGCCAGCACACCGTCGTACGAGGCGGGGTACGTCTCCTTGACCTTGCCGTCCAGGCCGTCGTTGCCCGCCGACGCGACGACCACGACCTCCGCAGCGAGGGCGTCCTCCACAGCCTGCTTCAACACGTCTGTCGGTTCGACGGCGTCAGCCGTGTCCTGGGAGATGTTGATGACGTCGGCCTCTTGCTGGACCGCGTAGTCGATGGCGAGGGCGAGGGACTCGGCGGTGCCGTTGCCGAACGCGTCGTTCTGCTGGATCGGGATGATCGTGGCGTCGGGCGCGAGGCCGACGAAACCGGTCCCCTTGCCCGGCCGCGCGGCGATGATGCCGGCGACCTTCGTGCCGTGGCCCACCACGTCGGTGGTGCCGTTCGACGCGCCCCGTTCGAGCTTGTTGCCGTTGTCGTCCTCGGCGTCGGCGGGGATCAGGTTGTTGCCGCTCCCGGTGTCCACCGCCTTGGCGAGTTGCGGGTTCTTGGTGTCGACGCCGGTGTCGATGACGGCGACCCTCACGTCCTTGCCGGTGGACTGCTTCCACAGTTCGTCCAGCAGGACACGCTGCAGTGCCCACGGCCGGCCCTCGTACTTCTCGCCGGGGAAGGAGCACTGCCCCGTGTCCGCGGTCGCGACGGGCGCCGGCAGCGTCACGTGGGAGAGTGCGGCGGTGGCCAGGACCGTCGTCGCGGCGGCCAACCGGCGGTACGTGGGTGGGGAGTTGGGCGTTCGGCTCCGGGCATGAGCGGGAGCATGAGTTCGGGCGTGGGTGGGGGTGTACGTCATGGCTGCTCCGCCCTCACGAACCCTGGGGCTGACCCGCGGCCCCGGTCGACAGCCTCGGCCCCGTCGGCAGCAACGAGGACCACGCGGCGGGCACCGGGGCCGCGTCCACGTTCTGGTAACCGAGCCTGTTCTGGGCCTTCCGCACCTCGTCCCGGCCGGCCTGCTTCTCCTTCTCCGAGCCGGATTCGCCGATCCCCGAGTCGTCCGTCGCGTTGTCGCCGTTGGACTGCATCGCGTACCGCAGGCCGGTGTCCGTCACCAGGAAGAGGAAGCCGGACTTGGTCGTGTCCCCCGTGAACTGACGGAAGAGCTGGCCGGATCCGGGCGTGACGTACGCGCTCGTGGACCCGGTCGCCAGGGTCGCGGGGAAGCCACTGCCCGCCCAGGTACTGAGCGTGGTCTCGCCGCTGTCCGCGTCCACCTCGAGCAGCACGTTGCACACGGTGTTACGGCTTCCCTCCGACGTACTCGCGGAGTTGACGGCGTCGGGGCTGCTCTCCGGCCAGTCCTTGTCCCGCCCGAACGGGGCGCCGGGGCTGAAGGTCGCGGCGCTCACCGATGTGGCCTCGCCGTCCTGGCCGACCTCGATCAGGTCACGGCTGCTGAGCAGGAGCTTCGCGGTGAAGTCGGAGATCGGGGCGACCCGTTCCGCCAGGACGACGTATTTCTGGTTCTTGGTGCCGTCCGTCGCGGTGAGGATGGTGCCGATCTTGTCGAGCTCGGGGTCCAGATCGCCCCCGACTCCCGCGTCGACGCCTGGCACTCCGTCGATCTCGGGGAAGTCGATGGAGTCGCCCTTGTGCAGCGTGTCCAGCCACCCGGCGGAGACGCGCTGCGGCTCCCGGTCGTCGCCGACCAGCTGACGGAGCAGCAGTTCGTCCTCGGCGGTCTCGTACGCCTTGCCGGTCCGGTCCACGATGTAGCGGGTCTCGTCGGGGGCCTCCACGAACATCAGCTCACCGCCGGTCAGCCTGTTCGCGCCCTCGGTCTTCTTCTGCTCGCGCTCCGCGAAGACGAACGCCGCTTTCTCTATCGCCCTGCCGCCCTCCCCGGGGCGCTCGCAGACGGCCCAGCGCTTCGCCGCCCCCGCCTCCTTGCCGTCGGGCAGCCGGTCGGGGGCGTAGGGGATGCCGAGGGTGGCGCCGTGCGGGATCTTGCCGTTGTCCAGCACGGACTCGTCGACGTTGATGACCTTGCCCTTGTCCGGATCCAGGAGGAGCTTGGCCGACGACATGTTGAGTACCGGGTGAAGCTGGACCTTGCCGTCGGTCTTCAACACCACGTAACGGGTGGTGGACTTGCTGGCGATGATGACGTTCTCGCCCGGCGTGTCCCACTGCTTGGGGGCCACCGGCTTGAACATCCCCCAGGCACCGAAGACCGCCAGGATCACCGCAGCGACGATCATTCCGGGAACCACTCCGCGCAGGGGGCGGGGCGCACCCTCCTCGGAGCCGGTCGAGTTCGGCTGCACGAACTGCGCGATCAGCCTTCGCTTCGCGAAGGTGTAGGCGTTGAGTTCGTCCCGTCGTGATGCCATCTGTCCGCTGTCCCTCTCCCCCACTGCGCGGCCGGCTCCCCCTGTTCGCAGAGGTGCATGCCGTCGTTCCGGCTCCCCACTATGCACGCTGACGATCACCCCTCACTGCTCAGGTAGGGTGATCGCCCGGTCAACCGCCCACGGGTAAATGGCCATTACGGACAGAGGGAGCAACGCGGGGATGCGTACGGCGACGCGCGAGCGCAACGGGCGGACTTCCGGACAAACCCCTGGCACGTCGCCGTCTTCCCGGCGGCAACGCCGCAACGGCCCCGGCGTCGGTGCCCCGTTGCCCTCCTCGGCCGCCCCGGCACCGCGCCAAGTCCCCGCGACGACCACACTGCGTCCGCTCTCCCGCACCAGCCACGTCGGCCCCTTCCAGCTACGGCAGTTGGTACTCGTGGAGGTCGCTCTCGCGCTGGCCGCCGTGGGCGTCGTGCTCGGCGGGCTCTGGCTCGTCCCCACCATCACCGTCGGCTGCGTGCTGCTGCTCTTCGCCGCCGCACGGCGCCGCGGCCACGCCGTCCAGGACTGGCTCGGCACCGTCCTCTCCCTCCGTGCGCGCCGACGTACCGCGGGGCCCGCCGCGGTGGACGTCGATCCGTCGCTGGCCCCGGTCGCGGAGAGCGTCCCGGCGCTGCGCCCGTACACGTACGTCGACCGGAACCGCCGCACCGTCGGGATGGTCGGTGACGGGAGCTTCCTCACGGCGGTCGTACGGGTGGAGGCGAGCGGGTCCGCGCTGCGACCCGCCTTCGGGGCGCGGGCGCTGCCCCTGTCGCTCCTGGGCGGCGCCCTGGAGGTCGACGACATCAGGCTGGAGTCGGTGCAGTTGGTGCAGCAGGTGCGTTCGGCGCCCGCGCCGCATCTGCCGCAGCAGTCGGTGGCGCGGCTCTCTTACGTCCCTCTTCAGGAGAAGACCGGCGCCCCGGCCCTGCGGCTGACATGGGTGGCGGTGAAGCTCGACCCCGAGCTGTGCCGCGAGGCGGTGGACGCGCGCGGGGGCGGCGTCGAGGGCGCCCAGCGTTGCCTCGTACGAGTGGCGGACCACGTGGCGAGCCGGATCACCGGAGCGGGGTTCCGGGCCGTCGTGCTGGACCAGGAGGAGCTGAACTCCACCGTCGCGACGTCGGCCTGTGCCAGCGCCGTACAGGCCGCCCTCGCCGGCCGCCCCGACGCCGCGCCGACGCGGCGTACGGCGGAGACGGCGCGCGTCTGGCGGTGCGACGACCGGTGGCACACGACGTACGCGGTGGGCCGCTGGCCCGAGTTGGGGCGCGGGGCCGCACCGCTGCCCAAGCTGGTGTCGCTGCTGACCGCCACCCCGGCGTACGCGACGACCTTCAGCCTCACCCTCCGGCGCGGCACCCGTCTGGGAGCCATGACGGTGCAGGGTCACGTACGGATCACCGGCGGCAGTGACACCGAGCTGGTCGGCGTGCGGAGGCTGTTGGAGCAGGCCGCGCGTTCGGCGAAGGTGGGCCTCGTACGCCTCGACCGGGAGCAACTGCCCGGGGCCCTGGCCACACTTCCGTTGGGAGGCGCCCGATGAGCCGGCTGCGTACGCTGCTCGGCCCGCGCCATGCGGGGCACACGATGCCCGCCGACGAACTCGGCGCGCTCTCCCTGCCGGTCGGGGACGACGGTGTGGTGATCGGTGACGACGCGGAGGGGCACCCCCAGATGGTGGGGTTCCATCGCTCCGCGCCGTACGACGTGCTGTTGATCGGTGGCCTGTGGACGGCGCAGGTGATGGCCCTGCGCGCGGCGGGCACCGGTGCCCGTGTGGTGGTCGAGACGGGCCGCGCCCGGGCGTGGACGATGCTGGCGCAGGCTGCCGGCGCGGGCCTGGAGGAGTGCATCACCCTGCACGACGTGGGGCGGGTGCCGCCGCAGGGAGCGACGGTGGGCAGCCCCGTGGTGGTCGTACGGGACGCGGGCATGCGGCCGCCCCGTGGCCGGGTGGTGTCGGCGCCGTGGCAGTCGGTGCTGACGTTGCTGCCGTATCTGAGCCCCGTGGCGCCCCGGTTGATGCGGAACTCCACGCTGGTGGGCATCCAGCGGGTGTCGCCGCGGGAGGCCGAACAGATCGGGCGGATTCTCGGTCTGTCGTCCGCGGAGAGTGACGCGCTGCCGACGCTGGCTGACGGCGTCACCCTGTGGTGTGCCGGGCGCGAGCGGCACTGGGTGATGACGAGCCCCACTGATGCCGAGACGGGGCTGCTGGGCACGGCTCGCAGGATGGACTGAGCCACCCCGATCACGTACGACCTGGGCCCCAGGGCCGTTGTACGGGGCGGGGCCCGGCAAGGGTGAGGGGACCGGAATCGGCGGACCCGGTGTGCCGGGCGGATCTAGGATCCTCAGAAGCACGCGCCGGTGGGTCTGTATGTCACCGCTCGTGCGTGCAGAGCGTTCAACTCAGCCGTTGTCGAAGGGAAGGCCTGACCGATGGGGACCAAAGAGGAGAAGGACGAGCTGTACGCCCTCGACATCTCTGGCGTCGAGTGGCTCAGCGCCCCCGGCACGAGCGAGGACGAGGAGCGGGTCGAGATCGCGCATCTGCCCGGCGGAGCGGTGGCGATGCGGTCGTCCGTGGACCCCGACACGGTGCTGCGGTACACGGAGGCGGAATGGCGGGCGTTCGTACTGGGCGCGCGTGACGGGGAATTCGACATCCGATAGAGGTCTTCTCCCGGAGGCGTCCTCTTTAAGGAGGTCGTTGCGCCCGTGGCCCCCCTCGGGGCGGGCCCGCAGTGGCGACTTGTGCAGCCTCCTTAGGAGGAGACCCCGAAGGGAACGGCCGAAGCGGCGGAACCTCTCCGGTCCGGGTGCTCCAGGACACAGCCGCCCGGACCGGGCCACGTTCCGGGCGTCGATACCGGATTGTTGGGTCGCGGCACCGGACCGGGCGAACGGGCAGGCATTCATGCGCTGTTGTCATGGTTCACCCCACCCACTTCCTGACCGTCTGCCGTAGCCGAATCACCCGGCGGCAAGGGGCGGCGTACGGGGCGGCCGATGACGGATGGGCGGGCCTGCCGGAGCGGGCTTGTGGGCGTTTAGGGTGGGTCGGGGCGCCCGAGAACCCGCAGGCATGTCGTGAGCGTCCCAAGGGGTAGAGCCGGGCTGATCGAGTGACAGCGGTCGCCCCCACCCGCAAAGGCACAAGGGTGCTCGACCACACCAGGAGGCAAAGTGAACGGCGATCGGGACGAGATCCGTGGGGACTGGAACAATCCCGTCGATGATCAGTCCGACGCGGAGCCCGCCGAGATGACGGGTGAGTTCACCATCGACTACACCCCGCCGGCCTGGTACACGCAGAACGCTCCCGGGGACACGTCGGGCGACGGGGCGGGCCAGTCGAGTTCCACGCCGGGGCCGCCGCCTCCGAGCGGGGCTCCGGTGGCCGTGCCAGGGCTGCCCGCGGGGAGTGGGTACGAGCCGAACTGGCCGCACCGGCAGCCTCCGCCGCCGATCCCCGCGCAGAGCGCGCCCCTGTCACCGTCCGTCGATCCGGTACTGCCTGGCGCGTCTCCTGTGACGCCGCCCCTCTCCGCCTCTCCCGCTGCCGACGCCGGGGCGCCGGAGCCGTTCGCGCAGCCTTTCGGCGCGGGCGATCTGGAGAGCGGGGCGACCATGCGCTTCTCCCCCGCCGCGCTGAAGCGCGAGATGGCGGAGATCGACGCCGCCAAGGAGGCGGCGAAGACGGCCGACGGCGAGGCCGCCGCCCATGCGGATGCCGACACCGGCACCGGCACCGATACCGATACCGATGGCGATGGCGATGGCGGCAGGGTTTCCGGCGAGGCCGACGATACGGATGACGGGGCGGGCACCGGCACCGGCGCGGGTCCCGACCTGGACCTCGATCTCGGTGAGGCCGCCGAGGACAAGACCCGCCGCGGCGAAGACCGCGCCGACGACGCGGATGACGAAGACAAGGACGGGAGCTACCTCCTCTCCCCCTCCGTGAACTCCGGTGTCGACGAGCCCTTCGGGAGCTCGGACTCATCGACCGACGCGGACGCGCACAGGGACTCCCACGCCGCTGCGAATGCCGACTCGGACCCCCGCTCCACCTCCGACTCAGTCTCCGAATCCAAGTCCGAGTCCGAGTCCGAGGAACCTGCTGATGTCAGCGACGCCGTGGGCGGCGCGGACATCTCCGACGACGTCCAGGACCGCACCGTCGAGCCGACCGACGCGGTCGACGAGCCGGCGGACTCCGTGCCCACGGCTGAGCCGTCCGACGCGGTTCCCCCGCTGGACACTCCCGCCGCTCCGCCCGCGCCCGCACTTCCGTGGACCCCGTCGCCCGCCGCTTCCGACTCCGGGCTGCCCCCGTTGCCGCCCGCCTTCCAGCCTGCCGCCCCGGCGCCCGCGCCGCAGTGGCCCGCCGAGCGGCCTTCGGCCTCGCAGTCGCAGTCGGTGTCGCAGTCCCAGCCGTCGCAGCATCAGTTGCCCCCGGCCGCCCCGTCCCAGTCCGGCCCTCCGGCCGAATCCCCCTGGGCCAGGCCGGCCGCACCGGCCACGCCCGCCGCCCCGGCCACGCCCGCCGCAACGGCGACGCCCGCCGCAACGGCGCAGCAGAGTGGCTACGGTTTCCCGCAGCCGGGGCAGCAGGGCCACCCGGCCGGGGCACCCGCCAACGCGGGTCCCAACGCCCCGTACGGGCAGAGCGGTTACGGCTTCCCGCAGACCGGCCAGCAGGGCCAGCCGGGGCACCAAGGCCCGCAGCAGGGCTACGGATTCCCCCAGCCCGGACCGGCCGGCCAGCCGGGGCAGCAGCCCGCGCAGGCCGCCCAACCCGCCCCGTACGTACCCGTACAGCAGTCGCCGCAGGCGCCCCACACTCCGCAGACGCCGCCCGCGCAACCGCAGCAGCCCCAGACGCCGAACCTGCCGGCTCCGGCGTCGCAGACGCCCAATCTGCCCGCCCAGCAGCAACAGCCGTACCAGCAACCGCAACACCCGCAGGGCGCCGTGCCCGAAGGCGCGCACGGCCCCGTACCCGGTGCCGCGCCCGGTGCGCCGCCCATGGACCCGCGCTCCGGCGCGGGCTGGCCGACGGCGATGGCGCACGACCAGCGCGAACGTTCCATGCCGGGTGCGCCGCTCGGCTACACCGCCGCCGTCGAGCTGTCCTCGGACCGCCTCCTGCGCAACAACAAGCAGAAGGCCAAGAGCAGCCGCACCCCCTCCGCCGCCTCACGCTTCAGGATCGGGGCGAAGAAGGAAGAGGCGGAGCGGCAGCGCAAGCTCGAACTGATCCGTACGCCAGTCCTCTCCTGCTACCGCATCGCGGTCATCAGCCTCAAGGGCGGCGTCGGCAAGACGACCACCACCACCGCACTCGGCGCGACGCTGGCGACGGAGCGGCAGGACAAGATCCTGGCGATCGACGCCAACCCCGACGCCGGCACGCTCGGCCGCCGCGTGCGCCGTGAGACCGGGGCGACCATCCGGGACCTGGTGCAGGCGATCCCGTATCTCAACTCGTACATGGACATCCGCCGGTTCACCTCGCAGGCGCCGTCGGGGCTGGAGATCATCGCCAACGACGTGGATCCGGCGGTCTCCACGACGTTCAACGACGAGGACTACCGGCGCGCGATCGAGGTGCTCGGCAAGCAGTACCCGATCATCCTCACCGACTCGGGCACCGGCCTCCTCTACAGCGCGATGCGTGGAGTGCTGGACCTGGCGGACCAGTTGATCATCATCTCGACCCCGTCGGTCGACGGTGCGAGCAGCGCGTCGACCACGCTGGACTGGCTGTCGGCCCACGGGTACGCGGAGTTGGTGCAGCGCTCGATCACCGTCATCTCCGGCGTGCGCGAGACAGGCAAGATGATCAAGGTCGATGACATCGTGCAGCATTTCCAGACGCGTTGCCGCGGTGTGGTCGTGGTGCCGTTCGACGAGCACCTGTCGGCGGGCGCCGAGGTCGACCTCGACATGATGCGGCCGAAGACCCGCGACGCGTACTTCAACCTGTCCGCGCTGATCGCCGAGGACTTCGTACGCGCCCAGCAACAGCAAGGGCTGTGGACGGCGGACGGCAACCCGCCGCCGCATCTCGCGCCGCCGATGCCGGGGCACCAGGGGCAGCCGCAGCACGGACAGCCGCAGGGGCAGCATCCGGGCCAGCCGGGACAGCCCGGCCAGCAGGTGCCGGGACAGCCCCCGTACGGCCAACCGCCGTACGGACAGCCGCAGATGCCGGGGCAGTACGGGCACGGCCATGCTCCCGGACAGGCGCCGGGCGGTGCCCCGGGGCAGCCGCCGGCTCCGGGCCAGCAGCCCCACGGCACCGGCCCCGGCCAGCAGTACCATCCGCAGCAGCCCTATCCACAGCAGCAGGGCTGGCAGCAGTCGCTGCCGTCCCAGGCGCAGTCGTCCGGCAGCCCGGCCGGGCTGCCGCCGGGCCAGTACCCCGGCCAGCAGCCGGGTCAGCCGGGTCAGCCGCACCAACCGGCACACCCGGGCCAGTCGGCGCAGCCGGGGCAGGCCGGGCAGCCGGGGCAGGCCGGGCAGCCGGGGCAGGCCGGGCAGCCGGAATTGCAGGGTCCGGTACCACCCGCCGGCTGGCCGCAGCAGGAGCCTCCGCAGGCTCCGTCAGCGCCTCAACAGTAGGGCGGCAGAGGTTTAGACCAATGAGGGTCCGCACCGTCTTCACGGTACGGACCCTCATCGCATTCCCGCAGCCCACACGGGGTTTCAACGGCCGTTGACGTGGCCCGATCAGCGCTGATAAACCTTCGCTTCACCAGTTGGTGAGCTGGGGTCAACCCGACTGCCAGCGCCAGACGACACGAGCAAGCAACCAATTCACGCCACCGCTTCGAGCGCCCGCTCGCCCCGGAGACGTATCCCACCATCCGCTCAACCGGCCCGCTTTCCCCGTTCTTCCGCTCTTCCGCCTTCTTCCGGCCCGTTTCCTGCTTCGCCGCGTGGTCTGTTTTTCGGCTTCTCTGTTGGTCCGCTTCCCTGCTTCTCTGTTTCTCCGTGCGAGTGATGACGCGAGGTCACGACCCATGGTCACAAGGATTCCACCGCGTACGACGCGGCAGCCCACCCGGCAACGCTCCCGATTCCGTCACTTCCTGGCCTCTGGTGCCGCTGCCACTGCGATGGTGGCCGGTTCTGTGATCCCGCTCAGTCCGCTGCTGCCCGCGACGCCGCAGGCCCAGGCGGCGCCGGTAACCGCGCCCCAGGCTGCCCCGGCGGCGGCGGACGGCAAGAAGGTCCTCACGGTCGCCGTGGACCAGAGCATCGACTCGCTGAGCCCGTTCCTGGCGCAGACGCTCGTGGCGACGAGCATCTTCCGGCTGACGAACGAGTTCCTGACCAACTACGACCCCAAGGACGCCCACCCCATCCCGGGCTTCGCCACCAAGTGGGCATCGTCGGCGGACAAGTTGACGTGGACGTTCACCATCCGTTCCGACTCCAAGTGGTCCGACGGCAAGCCGGCCACCGCCAAGGACGCGGCCTGGACCTTCAACAAGATGATGACGGACCCGGACGCCGCCACGGCGAACGGCAACTTCACCTCGAACTTCAAGAAGGTCACCGCACCCGACGCCACACAGCTCGTCATCGAGCTCAAGAAGCCTCAGGCCACCATGACGGCGCTCGACGTGCCGATCGTGCCCAAGCACATCTGGGAAAAGGTCGACGACTTCGCCAAGTTCAACAACGACAAGAAGTTCCCGATCGTGGGCAACGGCCCCTACGTCATTGAGGACTTCAAGGTCGACCAGTACATCCGGCTGAAGCCGAACAAGGACTTCTGGCGCGGTGCTCCGAAGTTCGACGAGCTGGTCTTCAGGTACTACAAGGACAAGGACGCCGCAGTCGCCGCCCTCCAGAAAGGTGAGGTCTCGTTCGTCTCCGGTCTCACGCCGGCCCAGGCCGCCGCGCTGGGCAGCGCCGACAACATCAAGGTCAACAACGCCCCCGGGCGGCGCTTCTTCGCCCTCGCCACCAACCCGGGCGCGAAGGCCAAGGACGGCAAGAGCTTCGGCAACGGCCACAAGGCACTTCTCGACCAGAACGTCCGTAAGGCGCTGTTCCACGCCGTCGACCGCAAGACGATCGTCGACAAGGTCTTCCAGGGCAACGCGGTGGAGGGGCAGGGCTACATCCCGCCGCGCTTCGACTCGTACTTCTGGCAGCCCTCGGGCAGCCAGACGATCGACTACGACCCGGCGAAGGCCGCGGCACTCCTCGACAAGGCGGGCTACAAGAAGAACAGCGGCGGCAAGCGCGTCGGCAAGGACGGCAAGCCGCTGAACTTCCGCATCCTCTGCCACGCGACCGACCCGAACGACAAGGCAATCGGCAAGTACCTCCAGGAGTGGTGGGGGGAGCTCGGGATCGGCCTCAAGGTCGAGTGTCTGGACAACGTCTCCGACCCGTGGCTCGCGGGCAACTACGACCTCGCGTTCGACGGTTGGTCGGTGAACCCGGACCCGGACTTCGTCCTCTCCATCCACACCTGCGCCGCCCTGCCCGCCACGGCGGAGGACACCGGTGCGACGGACAACTTCATCTGTGACAAGCAGTTCGACGAGCTGTACGCGAAGCAGGCGGTCGAGTACGACGCGGCCAAGCGCACCGACCTCGTGAAGCAGATGCAGTCCCGGCTCTACGACACCGGGTACATGAACGTCATGGCCTATCCGAACGCCGTCGAGGCGTACCGTACGGACCAGATCAAGTCCATCACGACCATGCCCGAGGCCGCGGGCAATCTCTGGGGCCAGGACGGTTACTGGAGCTGGTGGTCCGCCGTACCGGCCGACGGGAGCGGCGAGGCGAGCTCGGAGAGCGGCTCGTCGACGGGCACGATGGTCGGGATCGGCGCGGCCGTGGTGGTCGTGGTGGCGCTCGGGCTCTTCTTCGCGATCCGGCGCCGCTCCACCGCCGAGGACCGTGAATAGAACGGCCGGCGTCCCTTCCCGTGCCCGGTCAACAGCCGGGCACGGGGCCGGGAATGTGACCACAAGCGCGACCAGAAGCGCGCGCACGACCGCGTACACGACCGCGATCAGGGGGTCCGGGAGGCTTCCCCGGAAAGACACCGTATGAGCACCGCAAGCACTCCCGGTGTGGTGCGGGACGCCGTCGACGACCCGGTGAAGACCGGGCCGTCCGACGGCTCCCGCGCCCGCGCCACGGGCTACAGGACCGGCTATCTGCTGTACGTGGCGGGCAAGTTGGGCGGCGCGGCCGTCTCGCTGTTCGCCATCCTCGTCACCAGTTTCTTCCTGTTCCGGATCATCCCCGGCGACCCG
The DNA here is from genome assembly GCF_042714995.1 of Streptomyces sp. NPDC058665. Taxonomy (NCBI): domain Bacteria; kingdom Bacillati; phylum Actinomycetota; class Actinomycetes; order Kitasatosporales; family Streptomycetaceae; genus Streptomyces; species Streptomyces sp. NPDC058665. The sequence goes on along the minus strand of NZ_JBHXRX010000009.1, from coordinate 144,299 downwards.
GTCAAGGCCATGACCCATGGCAAGCCGACGTCGGTGGAGCAGATGGCCACGCTGCGCAGGCAGTTCGGACTCGATCTGCCGGTGTGGCAGCAGTTCACGGAGTACTGCGCGAAGGCGCTGACGGGGGATCTGGGGACGTCGTACCAGTTCCACGCCCCCGTCGGCGAGCTGATCGCCGAGAAGCTGCCCGCGACGCTGCTGCTGACGGGCGTCGCGGTGCTGATCTACTCGACGCTCGGGCTGTGGCTCGGTACGCGCTCCGCGTGGCGCCACGGCGGCCTCGGTGACCGGATCAACACCGGTGTCGCGCTGACGCTGTGGTCCGTGCCTGCGTTCTGGCTGGGGCTGCTGCTGATCATCGTGTTCTCAGTGGGCATCGGACCGATTCCCGGGATGTTCCCCAGCGGGGGGATGGAGTCGGGCAACGAGACCGGATTCGCGCATGTCCTCGACGTGGCGCACCACATGGTGCTGCCGGTGGTGACACTGGTGGCGGTCGGCTACGCGCAGACGCTGCTGGTGATGCGCTCGTCGCTGCTGGACGAGATGGGCAGCGACTATCTGACGACGGCGCGGGCGAAGGGGCTGCGGGACGATCTCGTACGGCGCAGGCATGCCGTGCCGAACGCGATGCTGCCGACGGTCACGATGGTTTTCATCAACTTGGGCCACGTAGCCGCCGGTTCGATCCTCGTCGAGACGGTTTTCTCGTGGCCGGGCCTCGGCGGGCTCTTCTACCAGGCGCTGAGCGTGCCTGATCTGCCCCTCGTACAGGGGCTGTTCGTGGTCTTCGCGGGAGCGATGATCCTGATGAACCTCCTGGCCGACCTGCTTTATCCGCTGCTCGATCCCCGGGTGGGCCGATGACCATCGACAAGACGCCGCCGAATCCGCCGGAATCCGAGGACTCGGCGGAGCCCTCGGGTCTTTCGGAGTCGTCGGCGGAGACGGGGCGGCCACGGACGTCGGGCACGCCCGAGGAGGCGGCGAGGAAGGCCGAGGCCCCGTCCGCCTCGTCGCTCGCGTGGGCGCGGCGCCGCGCCTCCGTGTCGCGCTTCTGGCGCCAGTACCGTACGCACCGCGCCGGCCTCATCGGTCTCGCTGGCCTCGCGGTCATCGCCCTGATCGCGCTGACGTCGCCGCTGTTCATCGGCGACGTACAGAGCGTCACCGACGCGCCGGGGACAGCGCTGGAGAGCCCGAGCGGTGAATTCCCGCTCGGTACGGACCAGTTCGGCCGGTCGCTCCTCGGCCTGCTGATCTGGGGCGCGCGTATCTCCCTGATCGTCGGGCTGCTCGCCGCCGCGCTGTCGGTGGCGATCGGCACCCTCGTCGGCATCGTCGCCGGGCACTTCGGCGGCTGGTTCGCGACGGTGGTCATGCGGATCACCGACTGGTTCCTGGTGATGCCCGCGCTGGTGCTGGCGATCGTGCTGGCGACGGTGATGTCGCGCAGCATCTGGACGGTGATCCTGGCGATCGGGGTGACCTCGTGGCCGACGACGGCGCGCCTGGTGCGGGCGCAGACCATCGCCATCGAGTCGCGCGCGTACATCGAAAGGGCGCGGGCTCTGGGCGGCGGGCACGGCCACGTCATGACGCGCCACGTACTGCCCAACGTCATGCCGCTGGTCCTCGCCCAGACCACGCTCGGAATCTCCACCGCGATCCTGACGGAGGCCACGCTCGCTTTCCTCGGACTCGGCGATCCGTCGGTCGTCTCCTGGGGCGGCATGCTCCAGGACGCCCGGGAGGCGGGCGCTGTCTCGTCGGGGCACTGGTGGTATCTGGCGCCTCCCGGCATCGCGATCGCGGTCGTCGCGCTCGCCTTCACGCTCTGCGGCCGTGCGATCGAGGCCGTGCTCAACCCGAAGCTTGGGGTGTCACGTTGACCGAAACACCGAACGCGGAGCCTCCGAAGGCGGCGTCGAGCCTCCTTGAGATCAAGGATCTGCGGGTGACGTACGGTACGGGGCCCTCCGCCGTCCCCGCCGTACGGGGCGTCGATCTTGTCCTCGAATCGGGCCGCAAGCTCGGCATCGCGGGCGAGTCCGGCTGCGGCAAGTCCACCCTGGCGCTGGCCCTGCTCCGGCTGCTGCCCGCCACCGCGAAACTGACGGGGCACGTGCTGCTCGACGGCGAGGACGTGCTCACCATGAAGTGGGGCCAGCTGCGCGCGGTGCGCTGGGCCGGGGCCTCGATCGTCTTCCAGGGCGCCATGCACTCGCTCAACGCCGTCCACCGGGTCGGCGACCAGATCGCCGAACCGGTGCTGCTGCACCGCGGCGCGACGCCCACCGCCGCCCGCAGGCGCACCGGGGAACTGCTGGAGCAGGTCGGTCTGCCCGCCGCCCGCGCCGACGCCTATCCGCACGAGCTGTCCGGCGGACAGCGGCAGCGCGTGATGATCGCGATGGCGCTGGCCTGCGACCCCCGGCTCATCGTCGCGGACGAGCCGACGACCGCGCTCGACGTGATGATCCAGGCCCAAATCCTGCGACTTATCGAGCAGTTGGTCGCCGAGCAGGACATCAGCCTGCTGATGATCAGTCACGACCTCGCGGTGCTCTCCGACACCTGTGACCGGCTCGCCGTGATGTACGCGGGCCGGATCGTCGAGGAAGGGCCGGCGAAGTCGGTGTACGACGCCGCCGAGCACCCGTACAGCCGCGCGCTCTCCGCGGCGTTCCCCCGGATCGGGGATCCCGCCTCGCGGCGCGCGCCGCGCGGTCTGCCGGGTGATCCGCCGGATCCTTCGGCTCTGCCGTCGGGCTGTACGTTCCACCCGCGCTGCCCCGTCGCCCTGGACGAGTGCGCGCGGGAGGACCAGTCGCTGCGGGAGGCGGGACCGGGTCGCCACGCGGCCTGCGTACACGTGGGCGCCGCCGTACCGGCACAGGTGTCGGTGACGTCCACGGAGCCGCGCCCATGACGTCCGTACGCCCCGACGAGGCGCCCGCCGGGCAGTTCCCCCGTACGGCGCCGCGTTACGACGCCGTGGACGGCCACGTAACGCCCGCCCGGGGCGTGGCCGACGCCAGGCGCCCCGTCACCGGAGCCACGCGCGTCCGCGCCCACGTCGGCGGCACCGTACGGCGCATCGGGCCCGCACCGTCTCGCTCGTACGGCCGCAGGACGGCCACGCCTCAGGAGCCAGTCATGACCACCACGCCCACGCCTCTGCTCTCGGCCACGGGGCTGCATGTCACGTTCCCCGGGGGGCGCGGCGCCCCGGCGGCGCACGCCGTCGACGGTGTCGATCTCGACATCGGCGGCGGCGAGATCGTCGCCCTGGTCGGCGAATCGGGCTGTGGCAAGACCACGCTCGCGCGGACGCTGCTCGGCCTGGTGCCGCCGACGACGGGCTCCATCACTTTCGGCGGCGTACCTCTCGGCTACCAGTCCGCCGCCCTCAAGGCGTATCGCAAGCGCGTCCAACTGGTGCTCCAGGATCCGAGCGGCTCGCTGAACCCGCGGCACACCGTGTACGACGCGGTGGCCGAGGGCCTGCGCATCCACCGGTACCGGGGCAACGAACGCGAGGCCGTCGCCGAGGCACTGTCCCGTGCCGGGCTCCGCCCGCCGGAGCGGTTCTTCCTGCGGTATCCGCACGAGCTGTCGGGCGGCCAGCGTCAGCGAGTCGTCATCGCCGGCGCGCTCGTGCTGAAGCCCGAACTGATCGTCGCCGACGAGCCCGTGGCGTCGCTCGACGCCTCCGTACGGGGCGAGATCCTGGCGCTGCTGCTGTCGCTCCGCGACGAACTCGGGCTGTCCGCCCTGGTCGTGACCCACGACCTCGGGCTCGCCTGGAACATCGCCGACCGGGTCGCCGTGATGTACCTGGGCCGGATCGTCGAGACGGGGCCGGTCGAGCAGGTGCTGACGGCTCCCCGGCATCCGTACACGCAGGCGTTGTTGTCGGTACTGCCGGAGTCCGGGGTCCAACCGGTCGTCCTGGCGGGCGAGCCGCCGGACCCGTCGCGTATCCTGGGCGGCTGCCGATTCCACGCACGGTGCCAGATCCTCGCCTCCGGCGAGGCGGAGCGCTCAGGTGTCGCCACCAAGTGCCGCACGGAGACACTGCCGATACTGACGGGCGGCGCCGCGACCCAGGTCGCCTGTCACTGGGCCGCCGCAGCCACTGCTGCCCCGGAGGGCGAAAAGGTGCTCTGAGCGACCCGCTGCGGCTCCCCAACTCAGAAATACGGTGCCCGAGTTGGGGCCGCGCGGTGCGCCTGCGGGAAGGTCTCGTCAGCGAGCGTCGTACGCGGCGACGAGGTCGCGCGAACGCTTCACGTCGTCGGCGATGGCATCGAGGAGTGACTCGATGGAGTCGAACGTCCGCTGGGGCCGTACGTACGACAGGAAGTCCACCGCGACGTGGAGCCCGTACAGCTCAAGCCCCACCCGGTCGATGGCGTACGCCTCCACGGTCCGCTCCGTGCCGTTGAACTGCGGGTTCGTACCGACCGAGATCGCCGCCGGCATCCGCTCGCCGTCGGCGGTCAGCCAGCCCGCGTACACGCCGTCCGCCGGGATCGCGGTGTGCGGGAGCGTCTCCACGTTGGCCGTCGGGTAGCCGAGGTCGCGCCCACGTTGCGCGCCCCGCACCACCACGCCTTCAACGCGGTGCGGCCTGCCCAGGATCTCGGCCGCTCCGGCGACGTCGCCCTCGGCGACCAGCCGCCGGGTCAGGGTCGACGAGAAGGGCTCGCCGCCACCCGCCGCCCCGCTCACGTACAGGTCGATGACCTCGACCTCGTAGTCGTACGTCGCACCCAGCTCGGCCAGGAAGGCGACGTTGCCGGCGGCCCGGTGGCCGAAGCGGAAGTTCGGCCCCTCGATGACGGCGCTCGCGTGCAACTTGTCGACCAGCACCTTGACGATGAAATCGGCGGGCGTCAGCTTCGAGAATTCGGTGGTGAACGGCAGCACGAGCACCGCGTCCACACCCAGCTCGGCCATCAGCTCCCCGCGCCGGTCGTGCGGCGCGAGCAACGGCGGATGGGTGCCGGGCCTGACGACCTCGCTCGGGTGCGGGTCGAACGTCACGACCACCGAGGGCACCCCCAGCTCCCGCGCCCGCTCGACGGTGCGCCCGATGATCAGCTGGTGTCCGCGGTGCACGCCGTCGTAGGAGCCGATGGTGACGACGCTGCGTCCCCAGTCCTCGGGGATGTCCTCCAAGCCGCGCCAGCGCTGCACTGTGACCGCTCTCCTCGCCCGAACCCGTGTACGTGAATGCCTCTTACGCAGGTCTAAGACTGCCATGCCCGTGGCTTTTGACCCGCATCGGCATCGTGGTACCGATCGGCACAGGGGACTTGCGGCCCCTCCGCCCGATCACCGCCGCCCACTGCCACGGGTCATCGGCCGGCCACGCCGCGAGGAGCGCGGCAAATCCGGCGCCTCTCACGGGCAAGACCGACCAGGCGCCGGTGCGCCCGCCCTCAGCAGGAGAGCGGGGCCGACCGCGCGGTGTTCCGTGTGCGGCGCCGTACCGATGACGCCCGGTACGGTGCCCGTCGCGGCGCCCAGCACCCGCCCGCCCGAGGCTTCGACACCTAGCCTCAGCGCGTCGCTGCCGCACGTGCCGATCGCCAACTCCGGCACCGTATTCAGGAGATGGAAGCGTTCGGTCGCCGTGCAGGTCGCCCGAACGGCACCCACCCGGCACGGCGCCTGACGCCACCCGTGGGCGACGATCCGTACGTACGCCCCCGCCTCGACGGCACTCCTGGGGGAAGACCGCCCCGCCTCAGCCGAAGACCGCCAGGCTCTTCGCCTTGCCGCCCTGTTCCTCCACCAGCGCCAGGAGCCTCCCGTCCGGCCCGAACGCCGCCACGGGGCCGGGTCCGGGGCCTGAGCCGGTGCCGGCCCTCGCCGCCCCGTCCCGGCGCACCGGCATGTCCAGCCGCACCCCGTTGAGCAGCAGCTTCGCCCGCTTCTCGTCCACGTCCCAGCGCGGAAACGCCGAAGCGGCGGCGTCCGCGACCGGCATCACCGTCAGCCGCTCCTGATGCTGGTCGAGCGTCCTCGCCTCGTCGAGGCCGTACGGACCGACCCGCGTCCTGCGCAGCGCCGTCAGATGCCCCCCGACGCCGAGGCCGGCACCGAGGTCACGTGCGAGGGCGCGGATGTACGTACCGGAGGAGCAGACGACCGACACGACCAGGTCGACCACGGGGGTACCGTCCTCCGCGACGTCGGCGCGGACGTCGTACACCTTGAACGACGAGACGGTCACCGGCCGCGCCGGGATCTCGAAGTCCTCGCCGCCCCGTACGCGGGCGTACGACCGTTTCCCGTCGATCTTGATCGCGCTGACCTTGGACGGCACCTGCATGATCGCGCCGGTGAGAGCGGCCACCCCGGCGTCGATTCCCTCGCGGGTGACCCCGGACGCGTCTGTCGACGAGGTGGTCTCGCCCTCCGCGTCGTCGGTGACGGTGTCCTGCCCCAGCCTGATCGTGCCGAGGTACTCCTTCTCGGTCAGGGCGAGATGCCCCAGCAGCTTGGTGGCCCGCTCCACGCCGAGGACGAGGACGCCCGTCGCCATGGGGTCCAGCGTGCCGGCGTGGCCGACGCGGCGGGTCTTGGCGATGCCGCGCATCTTGGCCACGACGTCGTGCGAAGTGAAGCCCGACGGCTTGTCCACGATGACAAGGCCGTCGGGCGTGGGGAGTTGCTGTGTCATTTAGCGGCGGCACCGTCCGTGTCGTCGCCGTCACCGCGGCCGGCCGCACCGGCGCCGGACGCGGCATCCGCCCCGCCCCCGGCCTCCGAACCGCCTTCGGCGTCGTCCTCGTAGCCCTCGTCGCCGGGCTTGCGGTAAGGGTCGGCGTCGCCCGCGTAGGTCTTACCGGTCGACACCTCCCGCACCTCCGCGTCCTTGGCGCGCGCCTTGTCGAGAAGGTCCTCGATGGTGCGGGCGTTGTCCGGCAGCGCGTCGGGGACGAACGCCAGCGTCGGCGTGAATCGCACGCCGGTCTGACGGCCCACCTCGGACCGCAGCACGCCCTTGGCGCTCTCCAGGGCGGCGGCGGACGCCGCGCGCTCCTCGTCGTCGCCGTAGACCGTGTAGAAGACCGTGGCCTCCCGCAGGTCGCCGGTGACCCGGGCGTCCGTGATGGTCACGAACCCCAGCCGCGGATCCTTGATACGCCGGTCCAGGGTCTCCGCGACCACGACCTGGATGCGGTCGGCCAGCTTTCGGGCCCGCGCGTTGTCGGTCACCGGTCCGTCACTCTTCCTTCTGGGTTTCTTGTCTGCTGCTCTTGCCGCAACGACCGTCGCCCGCCGGGTGGCAGGACTCAGTCGTCGTCTCCGTGCAGCCGCCGTCGTACGGACAGCAGCTCCACCTCCGGACGGCCGGCGACCATGCGCTCGCACCGGTCCAGAACGTCCCTCAGATGCCCCGTGTCCCCGGACACCACCGCCAGACCGATCTCGGCCCTGCGGTAGAGATCCTGATCGCCGGTCTCCGCCACACTCACCCCGAACTTCCTCTGGAGTTCGGCGACGATCGGCCGGACGATCGAGCGTTTCTCCTTCAACGACCGTACGTCGCCGAGGAGCAGGTCGAAGGACAGTGTCCCCACATACATGTGTATCCGGATGTCCCGCCGGTACGGGTTCGGGCCCGCCAGCGCTTGGCAGGGGCACATAAACCGTACACGGAACGGCCGGGGCCGATCGACGGATTAAGCACCGTCGACCGGCCCCGGACCGCCGATGCCGCCCGAGCAGAACCCGGGCGGCATCGGCACCGTGCGACACGTCGGTCACGCGGTGGTGGGCACCACCGGTGTACGTCAGCCGCGCGGCTTCTCGCGCATCTCGTACGTCGCGATGACGTCGTCGATCTTGATGTCGTTGAAGTTTCCGAGGTTGATACCGCCCTCGAAGCCTTCGCGGATCTCGGTGACATCGTCCTTGAAGCGGCGCAGACCCTGGATGTTGAGGTCCTCCGCGATGACCTTGCCGTCGCGGACGAGCCGGGCCTTGGTGTTGCGCTTGACCTCGCCGGACCGGATGAGAACACCCGCGATGTTGCCGAGCTTGGACGAACGGAAGACCTCGCGGATCTCCGCCGTACCGAGCTCGATCTCCTCGTACTCCGGCTTGAGCATGCCCTTGAGGGCCGCCTCGATCTCCTCGATGGCCTGGTAGATCACCGAGTAGTAGCGGACGTCGACACCCTCGCGGTCGGCCATCTGCGAAGCACGCCCGGCGGCGCGGACGTTGAAGCCGATGACGATGGCGTCGGAGCCCATCGCCAGGTCGATGTCGGACTCCGTGACCGCACCGACGCCGCGGTGCAGGACCCGGATGTCGACCTCGTCACCGACGTCGAGCTGGAGCAGCGAGGACTCGAGAGCCTCCACCGAACCGGACGCGTCGCCCTTGATGATGAGGTTGAGTTCCTGCACCAGGCCGGCCTTGAGGGCCTCGTCCAGGTTCTCCAGGGAGAACCGGACGCCCTTGCGGGCGAACGCCGCGTTCCGCTCACGAGCGGCCCGCTTCTCGGCGATCTGCCGCGCGGTGCGGTCCTCGTCGACGACGAGGAAGTTGTCGCCGGCGCCAGGGACGTTGGTGAGTCCCAGGACCAGGACGGGGGTCGCGGGACCCGCTTCCTCGACGTTGTTGCCGTTGTCGTCGAGCATCGCCCGGACACGGCCGTACGCGTCACCGGCGACCATCGTGTCACCGACGCGCAGCGTGCCGCGCTGGACGAGCACGGTGGCGACGGCGCCACGACCGCGGTCGAGGTGCGCCTCGATGGCGATACCCTGCGCGTCCTGTTCCGGGTTGGCCCGGAGGTCGAGCGAGGCGTCCGCCGTGAGGACCACGGCCTCCAGCAGGCTGTCGATGTGCAGACCCTGCTTGGCGGAGATGTCGACGAACATGGTGTCGCCGCCGTACTCCTCGGCCACGAGGCCGTACTCGGTCAGCTGACCGCGCACCTTGGTCGGGTCCGCGCCCTCGACGTCGATCTTGTTGACCGCGACCACGATCGGCACGTCGGCCGCCTTGGCGTGGTTCAGCGCCTCGATCGTCTGGGGCATCACACCGTCGTTCGCCGCCACCACGAGGATCGCGATGTCGGTGGACTTGGCACCACGGGCACGCATGGCGGTGAACGCCTCGTGACCCGGGGTGTCGATGAAGGTGATCCTGCGCTCTTCGTCGTTGACCTCGGTGGCGACCTGGTACGCGCCGATGTGCTGCGTGATACCGCCGGCCTCGCCCGCGACGACATTCGTCTTGCGGATGGCGTCGAGGAGCCGGGTCTTACCGTGGTCGACGTGACCCATGACGGTCACGACCGGCGGACGCGCGACGAGGAACTCCTCGCCGCCCTCGTCCTCGCCGAACTCGATGTCGAAGGACTCCAGAAGCTCGCGGTCCTCCTCCTCCGGGCTGACGATCTCGACGACGTAGTTCATCTCGCCGGCGAGCACGTGCAGGGTGTCGTCGGAGACGGACTGCGTGGCGGTGACCATCTCGCCGAGGTTCATCATCACGGCGACGAGCGACGCCGGGTTGGCGTTGATCTTCTCCGCGAAGTCGGTGAGAGACGCACCGCGCGACAGCCGGACAACCTGGCCCTGGCCGCGCGGCAGCATCACGCCGCCTACCGAAGGGGCCTGCATGGCCTCGTACTCCTGGCGCCTCTGCCGCTTCGACTTACGGCCACGACGGGCCGGTCCGCCGGGGCGGCCGAACGCGCCCTGTGTGCCACCGCGGCCGCCGGGACCACCCGGACGTCCGCCGAAACCGGGACGGCCACCGCCGCCACCGAAACCGCCACCACCGGGACGGCCCGGAGCACCGCCGCCGCCACCAGGACGGCCGGCGAAGCCACCGCCGCCACCGCCACCGCCGGGACGGCCGGCGAAGCCGCCGCCGCCACCGGGACGGCCGCCGCCACCGCCGCCACCGGCGGGCCTGTTGGCGCCACCGGGACCACGGCCTCCGCCGGGGCCACCGCCGGGACGCGGGCCCGCGGCGGGACGCTGCGGCATCATGCCCGGGTTCGGACGGTTACCGGCGGGGCCGCCGCCGGGACGCGGGGACTGCGGACGCGGCATACCGCCGGGGCTGGGGCGACCGCCCTGGCCACCGGCACCGGCCTGCGGACGGGGACCGCCCTGACCGGCGCCCTGCGGACGCGGACCACCGGGCGCACCGGCACCGCCGGGACGCGGGGCGCCACCCGGACGGGGCGCCTGCGGGCGCGCCATTCCGGTGGAACCACCAGAGGTGAAGGGGTTGTTGCCCGGACGGGGACCCGCCGGACGGGCACCCGGCCGGGCGCCCTGACCCGCGGGACGCGCGGGGCGCTCGCCGCCGCGGCCACCGTCACGGCCGCCGTCGCGCTGACCGCCGGACGGAGCCGGACGGGCGGCAGGACCACCGGTGGGGCGGGGCCCCGGGGTGGCCGAACCGGAACGCGGGGCCGCCGGAGGCTGCGGGGCCTGGGGCGCCTGCGGCGCCGCCGGGGCCGGAGCCGAGAACTCGGCCGCGGGCACCGGAGACGGTGCGGGCTTCGACGCCGGGGGCTTCGGACCGGGACGCGGGCCGGAGGCGGGCGTCGCGGCCGGAGCCGGAGAGGTAGGTGTGCCGCTCTGCGGGGCCTCGGCGGCGGCCGGCTTGGGGGCCGGGGCGCCGGGCTTGGGAGCAGCCGGACGTGCCGCCTGCGCCGGAGAGGGCGCGGCGGGCTTGGCGGGGCTCGCCTTACGGGGCGCCCCGGGCTTCGCTGCGGGCTTCGCGGCGTTGCCGCCGGGGCCCTGCAAAGCATCAGTCAATTTACGTACAACCGGCGCCTCGATCGTCGAGGACGCCGAACGGACGAATTCACCGAGTTCTTGGAGCTTGGCCATGACGACCTTGCTCTCGACGCCGAACTCCTTGGCGAGTTCGTATACCCGGACCTTAGCCACTTCGCTCCTTTTAGGTCCGGGTTACCGCCGGACCGTCGCTACTTCATGGGCGTACTCATCGCGTACTCATCGAGTGCTCATCGCAATCTCGACCTACTTCCAACTCGCGAGGTACCTGATTCGCACGGGGTTCCGTGCCGTACGTGTTCTTGCATCTACGCCTGCTCGATGTGTCGGCGCAGTTCCGCGCTGTCGAGCGGTCCCTTGGCCCTGAAGGCCCGGGGAAACGCCCGGCGGCGGACCGCCTGATCGAGACAGAACGAGACGGGGTGTACATACGCGCCCCGGCCGGGCAGCGTACCGCGTGGATCAGGGAGGCAAGCACCCTCGACCTCCACGATGCGCAGCAGATCGTTCTTGGGCGCTCGCTCCCGGCATCCCACGCAGGTTCGCTCAGGGCAGGCGCGAGCGTGCGTCCGGCCAGACATGCTCAAGTCTACCTCCCCGCGCCGACCTCCCCCCTTTGGGGCGACGGTCGGACGCTTGCTGGCCAAAATTGCTCGGTTGATCTCCGCACCGTTCACCGGTGCACGTCGCCGCAGGTCGCGGGCGCCGGGCGGAGCTGATCGACGGCGGCGGGCCGTCACCGCCGGTAGGGACGGGTGGCGGCCGATGGCCGGATGCGGTGCGGGCGGTCACCGGCGGTGACGGGGCCGGTACGGGGCGGCTGGCGCGCGGTGACGGTGCGGTGCGAGCCACCGATCTGTCGCCGTGGTGATCGTCGGCGTGGTGATCGTCACGTTGTCCTGCGCCCCGCGCTCCGCGCCCTGTGCCCCGTGCCGTACGTCGCCGGGCTCCGTCGCCCGTACGTCGCGAGGGTCGCGGACTCCCGCCCCGTACGGGGCGCCGTACGCCGCCCCGTACGCCCCGGGTGGCCTCGTCCCGCCGCCGGGTCAGCCCCGGTCGCCGCGGGGTGGCCGGCCGCCCGCGGCGGCGCCGTTGTCCCCCGCCCTGTCCGCCCCGTCGGTCTGCTCCGTGTCGGGCCGGATGTCGATGCGCCAGCCGGTGAGGCGGGCGGCGAGGCGGGCGTTCTGCCCTTCCTTGCCGATCGCCAGCGACAACTGGTAGTCCGGCACCGTCACGCGCGCGGAGCGGGCGCCGAGGTCGACGACCTCGACCTTGCTGACACGGGCCGGCGACAGGGCGTTGGCGACCATCTCGGCCGGGTCGTCCGACCAGTCGACGATGTCGATCTTCTCGCCGTGCAGTTCCGCCATCACGTTGCGCACCCGCGCCCCCATGGGGCCGATGCAGGCGCCCTTGGGGTTGAGACCGGAGCGGGTGGACCGTACGGCGATCTTCGTACGGTGGCCCGCCTCACGGGCGATCGCGCAGATCTCCACGGAGCCGTCCGCGATCTCCGGGACCTCCAGCTCGAAGAGCTTCTTCACGAGGTTGGGGTGGGTACGCGACAGGGTCACCGAGGGGCCCCGTACACCCTTGGCGACGCGGACCACGAACGTACGCAGCCGCAGACCGTGCGTGTACTCCTCGCCCGGCACCTGCTCCTGCACCGGGAGGATGGCCTCCAGCTTGTCGTCCAGCCGCACCAGGACGTTGCGGGGGTCCTTGCCCTGCTGGACCTGGCCGGCGACGACATCGCCCTCACGGCGCGCGTACTCACCGAACGTGACGTCGTTCTCGGCGTCCCGCAGCCGCTGCTGGATGACCTGCCGCGCCGTCGTGGCGGCGATACGGCCGAAGTCGGACGGGGTGTCGTCGAACTCCTTCGGCTCCTGGCCCTCCTCCAGCTCCGACGGGTCCTCCTTGGCCCAGACCGTTACATGACCGTTGTCGCGGCTGAGGACGACGCGGGCGAGACGGCGGCTTCCCTCGGTGCGGTGGTAGGCGATGAGGAGGGCGGATTCGATCGCCTCGACCAGCAGGTCGAAAGGGATCTCCTTCTCTTGTGCCAAGCCCTTCAGGAGCTTCACGTCGATGTCCATGGCTACGCCTCCTCTTCCTTCTTGTCCTTGCGGTTGAACTCAAGCTCCACGCGCGCCTTGGCGATCGACGCGAACTCGACCCGGCGGGCGGTCGGCTTGCGCCCCTTCACGCCCGGTACTTCGAGGTCGAGTCCCGCCTCGTCCACCGCGAGGACACGGGCCACGAATTCGTCGCCCTCATGAAGCTGGATCTTCGCCAGACGGCCGACGGCGCGTTCGTAATGACGGCGCTCGGTCAGCGGGCGGTCGGCTCCGGGGGAGGTCACTTCGAGCTGGTACTCGTCCTCGCCCATCGCGTCGGTCTCGTCGAGAGTCGTGGAGATGGTGCGGCTCAGCTCGGCGCACGCGTCCAGATCCACGCCGTCGTCGGAGTCGACCACGATCCTCAGCACACGACGCCTGCCCGCCCGGGTCAGCTCGATCTCTTCGAGATCCAGGCCCTTCGCGCTGACGAGCGGTTCCAGCAGTCCGCGCAGCCTCTCGCTGTGGGTGGTGCTCATCCGGGTGACTCCTCGGCCGCGTGTGTGCTGTTGTGGGATCGTCGCGTGTCAGGCAAAGGGTATCCGGTCGCGGGGGGTGTTGCCGTCCACCTGCGGCTGACCCGCAGGTACGCTCGCCTGCGGTGATCACTGCGAGGCCCGAGGGAGACACGCGTGAGACGCACGGGGACGACACGGCGGGGTGCTCTCCTGGCGGCGGGGGCCGCGGCGGGGGGTCTGCTGACCGCCTGCTCGGGTGGTGACGACGGCGACGGATCGGACGGCACGACGAGCGCGGCGGCCGTCCGCGCCGCCAAGGCACTGCGCGTGAAGTCCGCGGGCACGAGGCGCGAACTCCTGCGGCAGTACGACGCGGTGATGGAGCGGCATCCTGATGAGGCGGCGCGGTTGGCGCCGCTGCGGGGGGCTGTGGCGCGGCATGTGACAGCGCTGTCGCCGCCTCCTCGGTCTCCTGAGAAGGACGAGTCGGCGAAGCCGTCCCCGTCACCGACCCGGTCCGTGTCGGTGTCTCCGACGGCCGCCCCGTCATCCGCCCCGTCGCCGGGGACGGCCGTCGGAGACACCGGAGACGGCCGGGCCACGCCGTCCGTCTCCGCCGATCCCGTCACCGCCGTCAAGGCGCTGGCCGCGGCCGAGCGCCGTGCCGCCGACGCGCACGCCGACGCGCTGGTCCACGCCCCGCCCGAGCTCGCCCGCCTGCTGGCCTCGCTCGCCGCGGCCAGCGCCGCCCACGCGTACCTGCTGACGGAAGGATCCCCCTCGTGAGCAGTGACGGTGCGCTGGACGCCGCCCAGGCCGCCCTCGCCGCAGAGCACGCCGCGGTGTACGGGTACGGCGTCGTCGGCGGCCGGGTCGGCGACGAACGCCGCACGGAGGCGACTCACGCGTACGACGCGCACCGGGCCCGGCGGGACGCTCTCGCGCGTACGGTGCGCGATCTCGGCGGCAAGCCGGTGGCGGCCGCCGCCGCGTACGCCATGCCCTTCGAGGTGCCTGACTCGACCGCCGCCGTAAGCCTCGCCGCCGAGTTGGAGGACCGGATCGCGGGCGTCTACTCCGACCTCGTGCGGGCCGCCGAGGGGCCGCTGCGCCAGGACGCCGCGGGGGCACTGCGCGAGGCGGCGGTCCGGGCGGTGCGCTGGCGGGGCAGCGGCGTAGCCTTTCCTGGGCTCGCCGAGCGGCTGTGAGCCCGCTCGCTCCGAAAGGGATCTAGGCACGTATGGCTTTCGAACCGCCGCGGCGGCTGGTGCGCACCCTGAGCGAGACGTACGGGGAGTCCGTCGCCGGCGAGTGGCTCGGGCGGCTGCCCGGGATCGCCCAGGAGGCGGTGGAGCGGCGGGAGTTGACGGTCGAGCGGGTGGTGGCGCCGGGTGGCGGGAGCAGCCTCGTGGTGCTCGTACGGCGCCCCGACGGGGCGCCAGCGGCGCTCAAGGTGGCTCCGCCGTTCGCGGCCCCGGGGCCGGAGCGGGCGGCGCTGACGCACTGGAAGGGCTGGGGCTCCGTGGAGCTCATCTCGGGCTCCGACGGCGAACTGCTGCTTGAACGGCTCCACACCGAGACCTCGCTGCGCTCCCTGCCGGAGGCCAAGGCACTGCTCGAAGCGGCGGGAACGGTGCGGAAGTTGTGGGTCGAGCCCGTCGCCGATCACGGCTTCGAAACGGTCGCCGAGCGGACGGCGCGACAGGCGGCGGCGATGCGGGCGGCGAGCGACCCGCAGGTCGTCCCGCTCGTCACGGCGGCCATCGACGCGCGTGAGGAGCTTCTCGCGGCCGGGCCGGCGGAGCTGATGCTGCTCCACGGGGCGTTCCGCCAGGGCAAGGTGCTCTCGGGCGACCGGGCGCCGTGGCTCGCGGTCGGCCCCGTGCCCGTGGTGGGTGAGCGCGCGTACGACCTGGCGCGGCTGGTCCGCGACCGCGTGGAGGACCTGGTCGCGGCGGCGTCCGGCGCGTCCGCGACGCGGCGCCGTGTGAACAAGCTGGCCGACTCGCTGGACATCGACCGCGAGCGGCTGCGTGGGTGGACGCTCTTCCGCGCGGTGGAGTCGGGCGTCCGCGCGCTGGAGGCCGGAAGGCGCCAAGACGGGGAACTGTTGCTGGAGTTCGCCGGCTGGCTGTAGCGGGGCGCGATCCGTCTCGATGGACGTGGCAGCGCCCGGCGCCCGCACCGGTGCCTCCCTCCTCAGGAGGGCCGGTCACGGGGCGGGATGAGCGACTACGGGACGGTCGGGCCCGTCACCTGGACCGGCCCGCCCGCCCCGTACGCCGTCGTACTGCTCGCCACCGAAGGGCGGCGGCGACGTCAGACGGCGGCCGTCAGACGCGCGACCGCCTCGGCGACCGTGAGCTCCTCGCGCTCGCCACTGCGGCGGTCCTTCAGCTCCACCACGCCGTCGCCCGCGCGCCGCCCCGCCACCAGGATCTGCGGAACGCCGATCAGCTCCGCGTCCGTGAACTTCACACCCGGCGAGACGCCGGCACGCTCGTCGACCAGCACTCGCAGCCCCGCCGCCGCCAGCTGCTCGGCGACTTCGACCGCCAGCTCCGTCTGGAGCGCCTTGCCCGCCGCGACGACGTGCACGTCCGCCGGGGCGATCTCACGGGGCCAGCACAGACCCTGCTCGTCGGCGGTCTGCTCGGCGAGCGCGGCGACGGCGCGGGAGACGCCGATGCCGTACGACCCCATGGTCACCCGCACCGGCTTGCCCTGCTGCCCGAGCACGTCGAGCTGGAAGGTGTCGGCGTACTTGCGGCCCAGCTGGAAGATGTGACCGATCTCGATGGCGCGCCCCAGCTTCAGCCCCGCGCCGCACACGGGGCAGGGGTCGCCCTCCTCGACGACCACGACGTCGAGGTAGTCGTCGACCTCGAAGTCGCGTCCGCAGACGACGTTGCGCGCGTGGGTGCCGGCCTTGTTCGCGCCGGTGATCCAGGCGGTACCGGGCGCCACGCGGGGGTCGGCGATGTAACGGATCTTCAGCCCCTGGGGGCCGACGTAGCCGCGTACGAGCTCGGGCCGGCCCTCGAAGTCCTCCGCCGTCACCAGCTCGACCACGGCGGGCGCCAGGTGCTCGCCGAGCTTGCCGAGGTCCACCTCGCGGTCGCCGGGGACGCCGACGGCGGTGATCTCGCCGTCGACCTTCACCAGAAGGTTCTTCAGCGTCGCGGAGGCCGGCACGTCCAGGAACGCGGCCAGCGTCTCGATGGTGGGGGTCTCGGGGGTGTCCAGCTCCTCCAGCGCCCCGTGCGCCGACCCGTCGACGGGGGCGGTGGTGAAGGTGACGGCCTCGGTGTTGGCGGCGTAGTCGCCGTTGGGGCAGTCGACGAACGTGTCCTCACCGGCGGCGGCGGGGGCCAGGAACTCCTCCGAGGCGGAGCCGCCCATGGCGCCGGAGACGGCGGAGACGATGCGGTAGTCGAGCCCCAGGCGCGCGAAGATCTTCTGGTACGCCGCTCGGTGGAGCGCGTACGACTCGGCGAGGCCCTCGTCCGTGGTGTCGAAGGAATACGAGTCCTTCATCTGGAACTCGCGGCCGCGCAGCACGCCGGAGCGGGGGCGCGCCTCGTCGCGGTACTTCGTCTGGATCTGGTAGAGCATCACCGGCAGGTCCTTGTAGGACGTGCACTGGTCCTTGACGACGAGGGTGAAGATCTCCTCGTGCGTCGGGCCGAGCAGGTAGTCGCCGCCCTTGCGGTCCTTGAGACGGAAGAGGAGGTCGCCGTACTCGTCCCAGCGACCGCTCGCCTCGTAGGGCTCCTTGGGAAGCAGCGCGGGCAGCAGTACTTCCTGCGCCCCGATGGCGTCCATCTCCTCGCGTACGACGCGGGCGATGTTGTCGAGGACCTTCTTACCGAGGGGCAGCCAGCTCCAGAGTCCGGCGGAGGTGCGGCGCACGTACCCGGCGCGGACCAGAAGCTTGTGGCTGAGGGTCTCCGCGTCCGCCGGGTCGTCGCGCAGTGTCTTGGCCATCAATCGGGACATGCGCTGGACCTGGGACATGGGGAGCACTCCTGCGTTTCTTCTCGGGTGTTGCCAGGAGGTTATCCGGGGCACACCGGCGGGCGGAAATCAGTAACGGTGCCCCGCAGGGCGCTCAGCGCCGCCGCAGCGGCAGCGGGGCGCCCATCACCGCGTACGGCTTGGCGGCGCTGGGGAAGCGGACCTGGCGCGCCAGGTCCTGGTAGCCGAGGGAGCGGTAGAGGCCGCGGGCGGGGCTCTCGGTGTCGATCGCGGAGAGGATCGAGCGGGGCTCCCGGGCGCCGTCCGTGATGGTGGTGATCAGAGCGCGCCCGATGCCGTGTCCTTGGAAGGCGGGGTGGACGTGCAGTTCGGTGATGACGAAGGAGTCGTCGAGCCAGCCGTCGAGGTCGCCGGCACGCAAGTACGGCTCGACGATCGTGGACCACCAGTGGGAGCGGTCGTTCGGCATGCCGTAGACGAAGCCGGCCAGCCGGTTCTCCGCCGTGAGCGCCCCGTAGGCGCGCGCACCGGGCGCCACGAGGTGGCGCAGGACGATCTGGCGCCGTACGCCGATCTCGGCCTCGCTCAGCCCGAAGGCGAGCTTCTGAACGGCCAGCGCCTCGTCCACGCGCGGGGCGAGATCGATCGGCCCTACGCGTACGTCGGGGATCTGGGGTTCGCTCCCGGGAAAGCTCGGCACGCTCGGCATGGCCGAACCCTACTTTCAGAAGAGGACGCTCATGAAGGCGCCCACCTCGCGGAAGCCCACCCGTCGGTAGGAGGCCCTCGCGGGGGTGTTGTAGTCGTTCACGTACAGACTGACGACGGGGGCGACGTCGGCGAGCGCGTACCGTACGACGGCCGCCATGCCGTTCTCGGAGAGGCCCCGGCCGCGGAACTCGGGTGCCACCCATACGCCCTGGATCTGACAGGCGTGCGGCGTCGCCGCGCCGATCTCCGCCTTGAAGATCACCTTGCCGTCGTCGATACGGGCGAACGACCGCCCCGCTCCTACGAGTTCGGCCACCCGCGCCTGGTAGAGCAGCCCGCCGTCACCGGCCAGCGGCGAGACGCCGACCTCCTCGGTGAACATCGCGACGCACGCCGGCATGATCGTCTCCAGCTCGTCCTTGCGGATGCGGCGTACGAGGGGGTCGGGCCGCACCGTTTCCGGCACTTGCTCGGTGACCATGAGCGGCTGGTTCGCCCGAACCTCGCGCGCGGGGCCCCAGTTGGGCTCCAGAAGCCGCCACAGGAGGGCTGTGGGTTCGGCGGGGCCGACGATGGACGAACAGCGGCGCCCCGTACGGCGGGCTCGGTCCGCGAACGCCCGGACGGCCTCGGGGGAAGCGCAGATGGGCACCAGGTTGGCGCCGGAGTAGCAGAGGGAGCGCAGCCGCCCGTCCGCGTACCAGCCCCACATCTCGCCGCCGAGCCGCCAGGGATCGAGCCCCGCCGCCTGGACGCGCGAAGCCACGAACGCGTTGGCGACGGGCTCACTCTCAAGAATGGCGAGCGCGGCGCCGAGTTCGCCTGGGTCGAGGACCCGAGTGGTGGTCTGCGTCAACACGAGAGGGGCCTCACCATACGTCTGCTGATTCTTCGCACTGTACCCGTCACTTCTGTGACGCGCCGCGTACACCGAAGGGCCCCGCTCCCTCCGGACGCCCTGAGGCGTGGGGTGCGGGGCCCGTACGGAGCCGGAACGCGGACTGGATGGAGGGGGACGGGGGCCGACAGGTCTGCCAACGGCCTCACAGGAGCCCCGGGCCGATCCTCAGCTGATGGAGACCTCGGGCTCGCCTGAGGGGACGCCGTCCCGTTCCATCTCCTCGGCGATCTTCATCGCCTCTTCGATGAGCGTCTCGACGATCTTCGACTCGGGCACCGTCTTGATGACCTCACCCTTCACGAAGATCTGGCCCTTGCCATTCCCGGAGGCCACACCCAGATCCGCCTCACGGGCCTCACCGGGGCCGTTCACGACACAGCCCATCACCGCCACCCGCAGCGGGACCTCCATGCCCTCCAGGCCCGCGGTGACCTCGTCCGCCAGCTTGTACACATCCACCTGGGCACGCCCGCAGGACGGGCACGAGACGATCTCCAGACGGCGCTGCTTCAGGTTCAGCGCCTCCAGGATCTGCAGGCCGACCTTGACCTCCTCCGCCGGAGGCGCGGAGAGCGAGACGCGGATCGTGTCCCCGATGCCCTCGCTGAGCAGCGCGCCGAACGCGACCGCCGACTTGATGGTCCCCTGGAACGCCGGACCCGCCTCCGTCACACCCAGATGCAGCGGATAGTCGCTCTGGGCCGCCAACTGCCGGTAGGCGTTGACCATCACCACCGGGTCGTTGTGCTTCACCGAGATCTTGATGTCCCGGAAACCGTGCTCCTCGAAGAGCGACGCCTCCCACAACGCGGACTCGACGAGCGCTTCCGGAGTGGCTTTGCCGTACTTCTTGAGAAGCCGCGCGTCCAGCGAACCCGCGTTCACACCGATACGGATCGGTGTGCCGGCCGCACCCGCCGCCTGGGCGATCTCCTTGACCTTGTCGTCGAACTGCTTGATGTTCCCCGGGTTCACCCGCACCGCCGCGCACCCCGCGTCGATCGCCGCGAACACGTACTTGGGCTGGAAGTGGATGTCCGCGATCACCGGGATCTGCGACTTTTTCGCGATCGTCGCCAGCGCGTCCGCGTCGTCCTGCGTCGGACACGCCACCCGCACGATCTGACAGCCCGACGCCGTCAGCTCCGCGATCTGCTGCAGCGTCGCCCCGATGTCCGACGTACGCGTCGTCGTCATCGACTGCACCGAAACCGGCGCGTCACCACCGACAGCCACCGAACCGACCTGGATCTGTCGACTGACCCTACGGTCGGCGAGCTTCGTCGGAACATCCGGCATTCCGAGAGAAATCGCAGTCATCTGCTGTGCAACCCCAAGGTGTGGATTGTGGTCCCGAGTTCGGCGGGCTCCAACCATCGAGATTACGTCACCGGCCCGCTGTACGAGCACACCGCTGCGAGCAAACCACCCAAAGGCCTACGGCCGGGCGCGAAGAGACACCCGACCGTAAACCTGAGGCCGCTTCGGCGGCACGGACTGTTCCCCGGCGTACGGAGCGCGGCGCCCGCCACGCCCCGTACCAACTACATGATCTTGACCGGATTCACCACGTCGGCGATGAGCACCAACAGCGTGAAGCAGATGAAGATCCCCGCCACGACGTAGGCGACGGGCATGAGCTTCGCCACGTCGAACGGCCCCGGGTCGGGCCTCTTGAAGAGGCGGGCGAGTTTGCTCCGTACGGACTCCCACAACGCACCGGCCATGTGCCCGCCGTCGAGCGGCAGCAACGGCAGCATGTTGAAGAGGAACAGCGAGAGATTGAATCCGGCGAGCAGGAAGAGCATCATCGCGATCTGGTTCTGCGCCGGGACGTCCAGCGTCATCACCTCGCCGCCGATCCGCGCTGCGCCGACGACGCCCACGGGCGAGTCGTCCTTGCGGTCGCCGTCGGAGAAGGCGGCGCTCCAGAGATCGGGGATCTTCGAGGGCAGCGCGACGATCGACTCGACACCGGTCACGATCATGTCGCCCATGCGGTCGACGGAGTCGCCGAAGGAGAGCGGGACGATCTCGGTGGCGGCGGCGAAGCCCAGATAACCGGCGGGAACGTACTTGTCGGGGACGACCTCCCCGTCCGAGTCCTTCT
The DNA here is from genome assembly GCF_042714995.1 of Streptomyces sp. NPDC058665. Classification (NCBI taxonomy): domain Bacteria; kingdom Bacillati; phylum Actinomycetota; class Actinomycetes; order Kitasatosporales; family Streptomycetaceae; genus Streptomyces; species Streptomyces sp. NPDC058665. The sequence continues at coordinate 123,228 of NZ_JBHXRX010000009.1, read as the reverse complement.
GCGCCACCATGTTCTTCGCGAGCGTCGCCTGGAGGACCTGCTCCTTGCCGTCACGTTCGACCGTGATGGTGGCGGGGCCGATCGTCTCGCGGATGAGGTTGGACAGCACGGACCAGTCCTCGACGCGCTCTCCGTTGAAGGCGACGATCTTGTCACCCTCCTTGAGACCGGCGGCGCGGGCCGGCGAGACGGGGTCGCTCGCCGTGCACTTCTCGCGCGCCACGTCCTGGGAGATGACGCACTTCTGAACGCCGGCGACCTCGGTCGTCTGGGTCTGGAAGCCGAAGCTCATCGCGACGCCCATGAAGATCACGACGGCGAGGACCAGATTCATGAACGGCCCCGCGAACATGACGATCATGCGCTTCCACGGCTTGCGCGTGTAGAAGAGCCGGGTCTCGTCGCCCTCCTTCAACTCCTCGAAGGCCGCCGACCGGGCGTCTTCTATCATCCCGCGCCAGGGTGAGGTGGACCGCGCCTCGATACGCCCGTCGGCGCCCGGCGGGAACATCCCGATCATGCGGATGTAGCCGCCGAGCGGAATCGCCTTGATCCCGTACTCGGTGTCGCCCCTCTTGCGCGACCAGATGGTGGGGCCGAAACCGACCATGTACTGAGGCACGCGAATGCCGAAGAACTTGGCCGTCGACAGGTGGCCGAGCTCGTGCCACGCGATGGAGAAGAGCAGCCCCACAGCGAAGATCACTATGCCGAGGACTGTCAACAGGATCGTCATGCGCGAGCCTCCGCTGGCTGTTCTTCGCCGAATTTCTCTGCCATTTCGCGGGCCCGAGCACGCGCCCAGGTCTCCGCTTCGAGGACGTCCGCCACGGTGAGCGAGGTTCCCTTGACGGGCCGACCGTGCTCGGCGACGACATCGGTGACGGTATCCATGATGCCGTTGAACGGCAGCCGCCCCGCCAGAAACGCGTCCACGCACTCCTCGTTGGCGGCATTGAACACTGCCGGAGCCGTACCGCCCAGTGAACCGACGTGCCGGGCGAGTCCCACCGACGGGAACGCCTCGTTGTCGAGCGGGAAGAACTCCCAGGTCGACGCGGTGGACCAGTCGAAGGCGGGCGCGGCGTCCGGCACCCGTACCGGCCAGCCGATGCCCACGGCGATCGGGCCGCTCATGTCGGGCGGCGTGGCCTGCGCGAGGGTCGAACCGTCGGTGAACTCCACCATGGAGTGGACGTACGACTGGGGGTGCACGACGACCTCGATGCGTTCGAAGGGGATGTCGTACAGGAGATGCGCCTCGATCACCTCCAGGCCCTTGTTGACGAGGGTCGCGGAGTTGATCGTGATGACGGGGCCCATGGCCCATGTGGGGTGGGCCAGGGCGGCGTCGGGGGTGACGTGGGCCAGTTCCGCCCTCGTACGGCCTCTGAAGGGGCCGCCGGAAGCCGTGACGACCAGCTTGCGCACATCGGCCCGGGTGCCGGCCGCGAGGCCCTGGAAGAGCGCGGCGTGCTCGGAGTCGACCGGGATGATCTGCCCCGGCTTGGCGAGCGCCTTGACCAGCGGGCCACCGACGATCAGCGACTCCTTGTTGGCGAGGGCGAGCGTACGGCCGGCTTCGAGGGCGGCGAGGGTCGGCGCGAGGCCGATGGACCCGGTGATGCCGTTGAGCACCGTGTGGCACGGGGACGCCGCGATGTCGGTGGCGGCGTCGGGCCCGGCCAGGATCTCGGGGAGCGGCTCGGAGCCGTACTCCGCGCGCAGCGCCTCGCGCAGCGCCGGCACGGCGTCCTCGCGGGCGACGGCGACGGTGCGGACCCGGAGCTGTCGCGCCTGCTCGGCGAGCAGTCCGATCCGCCCGCCTGCGGCGGACAGCGCGGTGACACGGAAGCGGTCGGGGTTGCGCAGGACCAGGTCGATCGCCTGCGTGCCGATGGACCCGGTGGAGCCGAGGACGACGATGTCCCGGCGGCCTTCGGACGCGTCGAAGGCGATATGGGGGTCGGCGAGGGGGGCTGGACTGTCGCTCATGGCCCCATTCTTGCCGCATCCGGCCACGGCGCGGACAGCGCGGGGCGAAAACGGGGGGCGGGGTGGGGCCCGTCAGGGCTTGGAGCCCGCCTCGAACTTCTTCCACTGCGCCGTGATGACCTCTTCCGGCACCTTGCCGATGTCCTTGGTATCCGTGATGTCGGCCCGGAAGGAGAGGGTGGTGGTGCCGGAGCGTACGACGGTGAGGTACTCGTACAGCTTCAGGGTGCCCTTCACGTCGAGGATCGTGAATCGGTACGCCTGCGCCTCGTCGCCGTGGTCGGGCGCCTTGACCGGCTCGGCCTTCAGGTACTGCCCCTTGGCGACGGCCCGGTTCTCGACGAAGCCGCCCGCGCACGCCTTGCCCGCCGCGCCGAGAGCCTTCATTACGGAGGCCGCGCCGTCGCCGTTGTAGGAACGGAGCTGTACGGCGACGGTCGTGCCCAGCATCTCCTCGGCGACGTCGACGTTGCGGTGGACCTCGGACACCGGGTCGACGGCGGTGGCGCCCTTGGCGAGGCTGACGAGTGGCTGGCAGACGGCGGGGTCGGCGGTGTAGTCCTCGCCGAGGGGCGCGCCGAGGGTGAACTCCCCGGCGGTGTACTTGCCGATCTTCTCGCCGTCGGCGAAGGCGAGGGCGCTGAGGTCACGCTGACTGAGCGCCCCGGTGCCGCCTGAGCCGGCCGGGTCGCGGGCGTCGCTGCCGTCCGCGTCGTCGGCGGGGGCGGACGCGGACGCCTTGCCGTCCGCTCCGGTTTCCTTGCCTCCCTTGTCACCCTCGCTCGCCTCGTCGCCCCCGCCGCCGCAGGCTGCCGCACCGGTCAGTACGGCGCCGACAAGCGCGAGCGCCGCCACCTGGCGCAGGCGTGCGCGTCGGCCGCTGGACCGTCCCTTGCTTCCCGCCCCGAACATCCCTGCCCCAATCGTCAGTTGACGGCGTCCTCGGTGCCGCGCCGTCGGCGGCGTCCTTGGCCGAATCGCGCGGCTCGCGCCCCGTGTGGTCGCATCGCGGCTCGATTGTGCTGCATGCGTGCCCCGTGGTCACAACGGCGGGCCGGGGCGCCGACGGCTGAGTCGAGACATCTTCGGCGAGTTGCGGCATCCGCATTGACACGCCTCACGCGCGGGCGCAATTCTGAGAGCGCTCTCAGAAAGGTCTGTACCTGAAGAGTCATTAGGTTCCGGTTTCCCCGCTCCCGGCCGGCGTTCCGGTCCCCGGCACTTCAGGTCTCACCCGCCTCACCGGCGGCGTCCGTACGTCAGATTCCGCCCCCACTGATCTCACCGGGATTTACCTGACGAGGAGGAAGAGCGAGTGCCTGCGATACGCAAGCTGCTGGCCTCTCTGGCCGCCGCGGTGGTCTTCACCACCGGATTCACGGCCTTGACCAGCGCCGCCCCGGCCGAGGCCGCGGTGCCCAACACCATTCCGTTCACCATCAAGAACGACTCCGGCCGCGGCGAACAGCTCTACATCTACAACCTCGGTACGGAGCTCTCCTCCGGCCGACAGGGCTGGGCCGACGCCAACGGCACCTTCCACGCCTGGCCCGGCGGCGGCAATCCGCCGACCCCGGCGCCCGACGCGTCGATCGCGGGACCGCCCCCGGGTCAGAGCAAGACGATCCAGCTGCCGAAGTTCTCGGGGCGGGTCTACTTCTCGTACGGGCAGAAGCTCGTCTTCAAGCTGGCCACCGGCGGGCTGGTGCAGCCGGCCGTGCAGAATCCGAGCGACCCGAACCGGAACATCCTGTTCAACTGGTCCGAGTACACACTCAACGACTCGGGCCTGTGGATCAACAGCACCCAGGTCGACATGTTCTCGGCGCCGTACGCGGTCGGCGTCAAGGGCCCCAACGGCACCGTGAAGAACACGGGCCATCTGAAGCCGGGGGGCTACAACGGCTTCTACAACTCCCTCAGGAGCCAGTCGGGCGGCTGGGGCGGTCTGATCCAGACCCGGTCGGACGGCACCGTGCTTCGGGCTCTCGCACCGGGCCACGGCATCGCGTCCGGCGCCCTGCCGACCGGTGTGCTGAACGACTACATCAACCGGGTGTGGGCGAAGTACGCCAACTCCCCGCTCACGGTGACCCCGTTCGCGAATCAGCCGGCGGTCAAATACGTCGGCAGGGTCTCCGGCAACGTCATGAACTTCACCAACACCTCCGGCGCGGTGGTCACTTCGTTCCAGAAGCCCGACGCCGACAGCATCTTCGGCTGCTACAAACTGCTCGACGCGCCCAACGACCAGGTACGGGGCCCGATTTCACGCACCATGTGCGCCGGGTTCAACCGCTCGACGCTCTTGACCAACCCCAACCAGCCTGACGCCAACTCGGCGAACTTCTACAAGGACAGCGTCACCAACCACTACGCGCGGAAGATCCACGAGCAGATGGCCGACGGCAAGGCGTACGCGTTCGCCTTCGACGACGTCGGCGCCCACGAGTCGCTGGTACACGACGGCGACCCGCGGCAGGCGTACCTCACGCTCGACCCGTTCAACTAGGGCAGCGCCCCCCGAACACCCCGGGCCGCGTCTTCCGTAAGGAGGACGCGGCCCGGTGGTTTCCCCTGCCCCGTCGGAATCCCGGAAGGGCCCAGTTCGCGGTCGGTCCGGGTCGCTCCAGCTCCCCCCGGTCGCTCAGCGGATGGGCCGGTGAACGTTTTTCCGCTGGGACGCGCCGGGCGTGGCGTCCGCGATCCAGGGGCCGTCACCGCTCGGGTCGATGATGCCTTCCTCCAGCCAGGTGTAGGTCCCGGACAGCACGCCGTTCACGACCTTGCGGTCGATGTCGTCCGTGTTGGACCACAGTCGCGTGAACAGTTCCTCGACGCGGAGCCGGGCCTGCCGGCAGAAGACGTCGGCGAGCTGGTACGCCTCGCGGCCGTGCTCTCCCCCCGTACGCAGCATCTCGGCCCGTACGCACGCCGCGCTCATCGCGAACAGCTCGGCCCCGATGTCCACGATGCGGCCGAGGAAGCCCTGTTTGGTCTCCATGGCGCCCTGCCACCGCGACATGGCGTAGAAGGTCGAGCGGGCGAGCTTGCGCGACGTCCGCTCGACGTAGCGCAGGTGCGCGGAGAGATCCAGATGGCCCTTGGGGTGAAACTCCGCGTAGGAGGTGGGCAGTTGCCCCGGTCCGGCGACCAGCTTCGGCAGCCAGCGCGCGTAGAAGACGCCTGCCTGCGCCCCGGCCCTGGCCTTGTCGGACAGCGTCTTGTCGGGGTCGATGATGTCGCCGGCCACCGCCAGGTGCGCGTCGACCGCCTCGCGGGCGATCAGCAGATGCATGATCTCGGTGGAGCCCTCGAAGATCCGGTTGATCCGCATGTCGCGAAGGATCTGTTCGGCGGGCACGGCACGTTCACCGCGGGCCGCCAGCGACTCAGCCGTCTCGAAGCCCCGTCCGCCGCGGATCTGGACGAGTTCGTCCGCCATCAGCCAGCCCATCTCGGAGCCGTACAGCTTGGCCAACGCCGCCTCGATACGGATGTCGTTGCGGTCCTCGTCGGCCATCTGGGACGCCAGGTCGACCACGGCCTCCAGCGCGAACGTCGTCGCCGCGATGAACGAGATCTTCTCCCCCACCGCCTCGTGGTGGGCGACCGGCTTGCCCCACTGCTCGCGCGCCGCCGTCCACTCTCGGGCGATCTTCAGACACCACTTGCCGACGCCGACGCACATCGCGGGCAGCGACAGACGGCCGGTGTTGAGCGTGGTCAGGGCGATCTTGAGGCCGGCGCCCTCGGGGCCGATACGGTTCGCCGCCGGGACCCGCACCTGATGGAAGCGGGTGACCCCGTTCTCGAGACCGCGCAGGCCCATGAAGGCGTTGCGGTTCTCGACCGTGATGCCCGGCGAGTCCGCCTCGACGACGAAAGCGGTGATGCCGCCCTTGTGGCCCTCCGACTTCGGTACGCGGGCCATCACGACGAGGAGGTCGGCGACGACGCCGTTGGTGGTCCAGAGCTTCACTCCGTCCAGGACGTAGTCGTCGCCGTCGCGCACCGCCGTGGTGGCAAGGCGCGCGGGGTCGGAGCCGACATCGGGCTCGGTCAGCAGGAAGGCGGAGATGTCGGTACGGGCCAGGCGCGGCAGGAACATGTCCTTCTGCTCCTGGGTGCCGAACATTTTCAGCGGCTGCGGTACGCCGATGGACTGATGCGCGGAGAGCAGCGCGCCGATCGAGGCGTTCGCCATGCCGACCAGGGCGAGGGCCTTGTTGTAGTACACCTGGGTGAGGCCGAGGCCACCGTATTTGCGGTCGATCTTCATGCCGAAAGCGCCGAGTTCCTTGAGGCCGTTGATCACCTCGTCGGGGATGCGCGCCTCGCGCTCGATCCTGGCGCCGTCGATGCGCGTCTCGCAGAACTCGCGCAGCGTGGCCAGGAAGGCTTCTCCGCGCCGTACGTCCTCCGCCGGGGGTGCGGGGTGGGGATGGATGAGATCGAGCTGGAAACGACCGAGGAACAGCTCCTTGGCGAAGCTCGGCTTGCGCCAGCTCTGCTCACGGGCGGCCTCGGCCACCCGGCGCGCTTCCCGCTCGGAGACCTTGGGGGGCTCCGGGACCTGGGCCGTGTCGAATGAATCGGATGGAGCGGACATCGGGAACTCACCTCGCCGCGAACGTCGGGTCGATGGGCCCGACCGGCCAAGGCGTTCTCGTGGCGCCCTGATGGGAAAGGTACCGGCCGGTACTACTCGTCCGTATCTACCCGATTACCGAGCGTGTAGCCAGTCCTGCCGCGCACCGTCGGCGCGACGGGGCGAGGGTCCTGCGCCTACCCCGAGGTGGCCGGGACCGCACCACGGCGCTCCCGGCGGTGTCCTCCTCGGTACGAATACGGCGGGGGCGTGGACGGGGCCGGACGGGGGGTTACGCCCCCTCGTCCGGCCCCGTCGTCCGCCGTGGGCCGCGCCCTACAGGGCCAGGCCGGTGAAGACCATCACGCGCTCGTACGTGTAGTCGTCCATCGCGTACTTCACGCCCTCGCGACCGACGCCGGACTGCTTGACGCCGCCGTACGGCATCTGGTCGGCGCGGTACGACGGGATGTCGCCGACGATCACGCCGCCGACCTCGAGCGCCCGGTGCGCGCGGAACGCCGCCTGCACGTCGTGGGTGAACACGCCCGCCTGGAGGCCGTACTTGGAGTCGTTCACCGTCTCGAACGCCGCCTCCTCGCCGTCGACGCGGCTGAGAGTGACGACGGGGCCGAAGACCTCCTCGCAGGAGATCGTGACGTCGGGCGGAACGTCGGCGAGGACGGTGGGCGCGTACGCCGCCCCGTCGCGCTTTCCGCCGGCCAGGAGCCGGGCGCCGGCGCGTACGGCCTCGTCCACCCACGCCTCGACGCGCTTGGCGGCGTCCTCGCTGACGAGAGGGCCGACGTCCGTGGCGTCGTCGGAGGGGTCGCCGGTGACCTGCGCCTCGACGGCGGCGACGATCTTCGGTACGAGGCGCTCGTACAGGGACGCGTCCGCGACGACGCGCTGCACCGAGATGCAGGACTGGCCGCCCTGGTAGTTGGCGAAGGTGCCGATCCGGGTCGCCGCCCAGTCGAGATCCTTCTCGCTGGCGTAGTCGGCGAGGACAACTGCCGCACCGTTGCCGCCGAGTTCGAGGGTGCAGTGCTTGCGCGGCACCGAGTCCATGATGGCGAAGCCGACCTTGTCGGAGCCGGTGAAGGAGATCACCGGCAGCCGCTCGTCCTGTACGAGGGTGGGCATCCGGTCGTTGGAGACGGGCAGCACCGACCAGGCGCCGGCGGGCAGCTCGGTCTCGGCAAGCAGCTCGCCGATGAGCAGGCCGGAGAGCGGCGTCGCGGGGGCCGGCTTGAGGATGATCGGGGCGCCGACGGCGATGGCCGGGGCGATCTTGTGCGCGCAGAGGTTCAGCGGGAAGTTGAACGGCGCGATCCCGAGGACGACGCCGCGCGGGAAGCGGCGGGTCAGCGCGAGGCGGCCCGTGCCGCCGGCGTCGGTGTCGAGTCGCTGGGCCTCGCCGCCGTTGAAGCGGCGGGACTCCTCGGCCGCGAACCGGAAGACCGAGACGGCGCGGCCGACCTCGCCGCGCGCCCACTTCATGGGCTTGCCGTTCTCGGCGGAGATCAGACGGGCGATCTCCTCGGTGCGCTCGACGAGACGCCGCGACACATGATCGAGCGCGGCGGCCCTGACATGGGCGGGCGTCGCGGCGAACTCGTCTCGCACGGCGTACGCGGCGGCGACGGCCTCTTCGACCTGGGCCTCGGTCGGAACGGCGACCTTGCCGACGAGCCGGCCGTCCCACGGGGACGTGACGTCCAAGGTCTCCTCACCGGTGGCCTGGCGCCCGGCGAGCCAGAAGGCGTGGGTGGCTGCCACAGTTTCGTTCGGCATTGCGAGTCCCGGCCCTTCCGAAGTGGTGGTGTTGTCTCCTCCACCGTAGGGGCGCGGGCCACGGACGTGATTTGTCCGGGGTGGAGTGATGGTGGGTGCGCCCTGTGACGCTTTGGCGTACCCGACTGTCGGCACGCTGTCGCCGGTGGGTGACCCGTGGGCCAGCGTGGATCGCCCACCGGTCGGCCCGAGGCGGGCTTACGTGGTAACTGACGAACATGTCGCGGCAGTTGGGGCGGACAGCGGCCGAGAACTCGGCCCGGCCATGCGCTAGGTTCCCGGCGGCGTCGCCGATGTGGTCTTGAGAGCCAGCCACAGCTCCATCCGCACGTCCGGGTCGTCCAGCGTGCGGCCCAGGATCTCCTCCACACGGCGCATGCGATAGCGCAGCGTATGCCGGTGGACGCCCAGATCCGCCGCCGCGGCGTCCCACTGGCCGTGGCGCGAGAGCCAGGCCCTGAGGGAGTCCACCAGGTCACCGCGCCCCTTGGCGTCGTGTTCGTACAGCGCGCGGAGCATGCCGTCGGCGAACGCACGCACCGCGTCGTCCGCGAGGAGCGGCAGAAGCGAGCCGGCTGCCAGTTCCTCGTGCTCCACCAGCGCGCGGCCCCGTCGGCGGGCGACGGACAGCGACTGTTCGGCCTGTTTGTACGCGCCCGCCGCCGCGATCGGCCCCGTCGGCGCGGAGAGGCCGATGACGAGCCCGGCCTCGTCCGTCTCCTGGTCCTTGTACGTCTCACAGGCGGCGACGACCGCGCCGGAGTCAGCGGCGAGCACGACGAGCCGTTCCCCGCCGTCGGGCACGGCGAGCACCGCTTCCCCACCGTGCGCCGCCGACGCTTCCAGTGAGTCGGTCAGCGACTGGAGCAGGTCACCGGTGGCGGGGTCACGTGCATCGGACGCGGCCTCGGCCGGTTCGGCGACGAGCAGGCGGAACGGGGCGTCCAGCAGCCCCCCGTACAGATCTCCCGCCACCGCCCGAGCGTGGTCCGGCTGTCCGGAGAGCAGCATCCGCAACACGGCGGAGCCCAGCCGCTGCTCGGCCTCCTGAAGCGCGCGCGACCGCTCCGTGGTGAGGGTCAAGAGGGCGACCGCCGAGTGCACCGCGTACCGCTCCGCCGTCCCCAACGCCGCCCCCGTGCCGACGGCGAGCGCGCCCCGTACGCGTCGGCCGGTCCCCAGCGACTGGAGCTCGACCCGGTCGTCCGGATCGCCGACCACGGTGCTGGCGGGCGCGGGACGCTTCCGCAGCCGTTCCACCTCCGGCGTGAGGCGGGCGGCGCGGCGTGCGGCCCAGTCGGGCGCGGCGGCTATCACCGCGCCCGTCGCGTCGTAGAGCGCGGCCCAGCCGTCGATGTGCGCGGCGAGACGGGTGAGCAGGGCGGCGGGGCCTTCGGACAGCGCCGCGCGGGTCAGCTCCCGCTGCGCCTCGAAACCCGCCGTGACCGCCCGGTACTGATCCGCCGCGATGGCCGCCGAGACGGCCTTGCTGATGGCAAGGAAAGGGGTAGGGCGCGGTACGGCGAGCAGCGGCAGCCCCTCCGCGCGGGCGGCGTCGACCAGAGCGTCCGGAATGTCCTCGTAATTGACGCCGACCGCGAAGCCGAGCCCGACGACGCCGGCGCCGACGAGGCGCCGTACGTAGCGCCGCATGGCCTCGGGGTCTTCGGCGTGCAGGGTGACGGCCGTGACGAGCAGCAGCTCGCCGCCGTCCATGTACGGCACCGGGTCTTCGAGTTCACTGACATGGGCCCAGCGCACCGGCGTATCGAGCCGGTCCTCCCCCGCGCGCACGGTGAGCTTGAGCGCCGAGTGCTGGACGAGGGAAGCGAGGGTGGGCGGCATGGCGAACCGTAGGACCTTCACGAAGGGGACGCGCTGGCATTTTCGCCGTCCCGTAGAAACGGCGTACCTCAATTCTGCCAGGGTGTACGAGAAGCGGGTACGGGCTCGGGCGATGCCGACGACAGGCGGCAGGACGCCCGCGGCCGACGCCACCGACCCTGCCTCCGTACATAGATTCGCGTGCTGATCGCCCGGGGAGCGCTCAGGTACGGAGGTCCACCAGCATCGGCGGTACGTGCTCCCCACCGACCGTGGTCAGCGAGAGCACGGCATGGCCCGCCGGGACGGAGTGGGCCAGTTCGGAGGCCGACCAGCGCTCACGCTCGACCTCCCGGACTGTGACCGCCTCGGCGGTGGCGGCCTTGCCGGTCACCAGCCGCCGCATGAAGTGCACCGCCTTCGTGAGCGGCTCGTCCGAGATGATCTGCCGGTTGGTGACGTCGCGGGTCTGGACCCACTCCGTGCCCCAGCTCTCCGCGAAGCGCCCGCCGTCCCAGGGCCCGAGCCCGGAGAAGGCCATGCGGCACCCCACGGCGCCCAGGAGCGGTCCGCGCAGCGGGTCCGGGACGTCTTCCAGCGTGCGCAGCGCGAGGACCACACCGGCGTTCGCCGAGCGCAGGCGCTGGATGGCGCGGACGGAGTCGCCCGTCACCGTGTACGTCGCGTCGTCCAGGACCAGGCAGGCGAAGAGCGACCGGTCCGTGCGGGCGAGCGCGGCGTCGGTGAACTGGGCGAGGAGCAGTCGGGCGATGATCCGTGACGCCTCGGCGTGGCCTCGTTCGGGCAGGTCGATCCTGACCCTCAGCGGATGCTCGATGGCGCGCAGCGAGAAGGCCCGGCTGCTGCCGTCCGTACGGAAGAAGTCGGCGAAGGCGGGCCGGTCGAGGAAGGCGAGGCGTTCGGCCAGGAGGACACCGATGTCGTCGCCGCGCGTCGACTGCCGCTCGCGTGCGTCGAGCTCGCGCAGTTGGGCGGCGGCGCCGGGGTCGCCCGACGTCTCCAGAGCGGTGCGCAGGGACTCGAGCGCCGTGGGGGAACCGCCGATCAGCTCGCGTAGCTCAGGTACGGCGGGGAAGCGCCCGTGGACGCTGCGGTACGGGCCGATGAGCTGGGCGAGGGCGGTGGCGGCCCTGCGCCTGTCCCCGCCGGGGAGACCGGCTGCCAGATCACCCACGAGGGCCTCCGAGAGCGTCCTGGCGGCCTCGTCCGGGTCGTCGGCGCTTCCGTAGAGGTCGAGGTCGTGCGTGGCGTCGGGGCGGCCGACAGCGATGACCAGGTCGAAGGAGTCGTCGGGGGCGAGCGCCGCCCCGTCGGCGGTGACGGCGACGACGGCCGCGCGGTTGGCCAGCGCCTGGAGGCAGAGCGACTCGACCACGGGGCGGACCAGCCGGACCGTCTTGCCAGCACCAGCGGGACCGACAGCGAGCAGCGACGTGCCGAGCAGCCCCGGCTCCAGGGCAACGCCCGTGGTGCGCCGCGCGTACGGGTTACGGGGGTGGTCCGCCGCGGTGCCGATCCTGACCTGCCCCGTGACGAGGTCGTGGTGGGCGGTACGCAGCGGCAGGTCACGTACACCCGAAGGATGCCCGCAGGCGCCCGCCCCGTGGGCGCGGACGGTGTCGGTGAACGCGGGCAGCCGTTCGGGGCGGGTGCGGACGCCCTGCCAGGCGCGGCGGATCCGCGCGTAGTCGACGTCGCTGAGGGTGCCGCGGTGTATAGCGCCGGCAAGCTGGGCGGCGGCTTCGGTAAGTCCTGCGGCGCGGAGTTCGGGCCAGTCCGCGGGATCGGCCTCGGCGGGAGGCGGCGGCGGGGGCAGTTCGTCCGGGGTGACCATCCCGAGTCGCCTTCGTACGGAGGGCCAGGTGCCGGCGCGCGCGACGACGGCCAGCACGGCGAGGCCGAGGAGCACGTAGTAGACGTTCGACACCCAGGTGAGCCAGGTGACGGTGCGCGGCATCTCGCGCCAGAAACCCGGCAGTAGTACGAAGAGCGGCCACAGGGGCACTCCGTAGCGCCGCCAGACCTCGTTCCAGTTGCCGATGCGGCCGAAGCCGATGGCGAGCAGGCTGATGACGAGCGCGTAGTAGAAGTAGCTCGCCGCGACGTACAGCTCCACGTGGGGACTGTTCGGCGACCGCCAGTCCTCGGGGGTCAGCCACTGGATCGGCAGGAGCCACCAGTTGTCGCCGAAGATCCACCAGCCGCCCAGGTAACCGTTCCAGAGCAGTGACCAGACGAGCCAGCCGCAGAGGTAGGCGACGAGCGCACCGCTGAACAGCTGACGGGCCGGTACCTGCTCGGGCTCCTCCGGAGGGCGCGGACGGTGGCCGAGGCGCCAGACGCCTGGTTCGGCCTCGGGGCGGGGGATCCGCAGCCAGTCGGCCACGGACGCACCGATGCCCGGCGCCGGGGCGTGTGCCGGCGAGGGGGGCAGGGCCGGAGACGCGGGCGGCGCGGCGTGCCCCTTCGGGGCGGAGGGTGGCGGCGCAGACGGCGGCGTAGAAGGCTGGGGCGGTGGGCCCGCCGGACGGGGCACGGGATTGGCTCGTGTGCCGCGTGAGTCGTGCGTGCCGTCGTTGTTCATGAACCCCTGTCCCCTGACCAGCCAGGTCCGCTCAGTACAGGCCTCAATCTAGTGCCCGTGCACGGGGAGTTCACCGTTGCGGCCATACGGAGTGTTGATCGCGGGCCCCCCGAGGCGCGTGAAACGGCGCGCCGGGTCCTATGTCCGTGGCGGACAACGACACGCCCCGGATGCTCCCGAACGGCGCATGCCCGCCGCCCGACTCGGCCCCTAGCCTGCGAAGTGAAGGCAGATGCGAGTACGCGAGACACGTAGCGTCCGGAACCACCCCCAGGAGCCCCTCATGACCGCAATCCCGCAGGAGCGGCGCATCGTCACCGCCGTCCCCGGTCCCAAGTCGCTGGAGCTGCAGAACCGCCGTACCGCTGCGGTCGCCGCCGGCGTGGGATCCGTGATGCCCGTCTTCGCCGCCCGCGCGAGCGGCGGCGTCGTCGAGGACGTCGACGGCAACAGCTTCATCGACTTCGGGTCCGGCATCGCGGTGACGTCCGTCGGTTCCTCCGCGGAGGCCGTCGTACGCCGCGCCACGGCGCAGCTCGCCGACTTCACCCACACCTGTTTCATGGTCACGCCGTACGAGGGCTACGTGGAGGTCTGTGAGCAGCTCGCCGAGCTGACCCCGGGCGACCACGCCAAGAAGTCCGCGCTGTTCAACTCGGGCGCCGAGGCCGTCGAGAACGCGGTGAAGATCGCCCGCTCGTACACCAGGCGCCAGGCGGTCGTGGTCTTCGACCACGGCTATCACGGCCGTACGAACCTCACGATGGCGCTGACCTCGAAGAACATGCCGTACAAGCACGGCTTCGGCCCGTTCGCACCCGAGATCTACCGCGTCCCCGTGGCGTACGGCTACCGCTGGCCGACCGGCCCGGAGAACGCCGGCGCCGAGGCCTCCGCACAGGCCATCGACCAGATCAACAAGCAGATCGGCGCGGAGAACGTCGCGGCGATCGTCATCGAGCCGCTGCTCGGCGAGGGCGGCTTCATCGAGCCGGCGAAGGGCTTCCTGCCCGCCCTCGCGAAGTTCGCCAAGGACAACGGCATCGTCTTCGTGGCCGACGAGATCCAGTCCGGTTTCTGCCGGACGGGGCAGTGGTTCGCCTGCGAGGACGAGGGCGTCGTACCCGACCTGATCACCACGGCGAAGGGCATCGCGGGCGGCCTGCCGCTCGCCGCCGTCACGGGGCGCGCGGAGATCATGGACGCGCCGCACTCGGGCGGCCTCGGCGGTACGTACGGCGGTAACCCGGTGGCCTGCGCCGCCGCGCTCGGTGCCATCGAGACGATGCGCGAGCTGGACCTCGTATCGAAGGCCAGGCGTATCGAGGAGATCATGAAGCCTCGCCTCAAGGAGATGGCCGAGAAGTTCGACGTCATCGGCGACGTACGGGGCCGTGGCGCGATGCTCGCGCTCGAACTGGTCAAGGACCGGGATACCAAGGAACCGAACCCGGAGGCGACCGCGGCGCTCGCCAAGGCGTGCCACGTGGAGGGGCTGTTGGTCCTCACCACCGGCACGTACAGCAACGTGCTCCGGTTCCTGCCGCCGCTGGTGATCGGTGAGGACCTCCTTACGGAGGGCCTGGACATCCTGGAGCAGGCGCTCGCCGGACTCTGACTGGTGGGTGCGCGCCTGCGGGGCGCCGGTCAGGCTCCGTCTCCGTACGAAGGGCTCCACCGCTCCGTACGGTGTCGGGCCCCGGGGCGGGCCTGTGAAGAAGGTGTGCGGGGCCGATGGCGGGTTCAGCTTCCCGCTGTCGCACCTCACGGCCCTGCCGTACGGTTTCGGCAGATGAAAGAAACACCCCGCCCGCAGGAGACTGTGGGCGACCCCACGGCGGCGCTTCCCCGGCTCCGTCCTGGTCGCGTCTTCGGACGCACTGGAGCATCCAGCTCCGGAATTCCTCACCGATCGGACGGCCGCCCGCCCCAAACCCCCCGGGGCGCGCGGCGACCCGATCCCGGCGGCCGTCTCGGAACTACCCCCCCTGTTCCGGGGCGGCCGGCATTTCTTTCCGGGCGCTTCGGGTCAGCAGGCCCTCTCGGCCCCTTCACTCCCCTCGGGGTATTCGCTCTCTGCGGCGTTCTCTTCACTCTCGTCACCTGGCAGGTCGTCGCCGGTGGCCCGCTCCGTGACACGGATGAACGCCTAGGGCACGACGCCTTCGGACGCGGCCCCACCGGACTGACGGAGTTCCTGGCCGATCTCGGCGGCATGGCGATCGCCCTGCCCGTTCTGGCCGTCGCGGTGGGGTACGCGGCGTGGCGGGGGCACCGTGCGCGGGCGACGGCGGTCGTACTGGCCATGGCCGCCGTTCCGGTGCTCGTGGTGCCGCTCAAGCTGTGGATCGACCGGACGGGGCCGCTCACGGCGGAGTCCGGCTACTACCCCTCGGGCCACACGGCGACGGCGATGGTCGCCTACTGCGGCGCCGCACTGCTGCTGCGGCCCCGTACGGGGCGCGGATGGGCGATGCCCGTCGCCGTGGGTCTCAGTGCGGCGACGGGCATCGGACTGGTGCTGCGGGGCTATCACTGGCCGCTCGACGTGCTCGGCAGCTGGCTGCTCTGCGGCATGGTGCTGGCCCTGTTGGTGACGGCCCTGCGGTGGATCGACAACCGCAGGGCCGTCGGCTCGGAGGCGGGCGCCCCGTAGCGCGAGACGGGTCTGGCCGGCCCGGCTCAGCTTCCGAAGTACCCGTCGAAGTTCCGTGAGAACTCCCACTGGTTGAAACGGTCCCAGTTGATCGACCAGGTCATCAGCCCGCGCAGGGCGGGCCACGTGCCGTGCGTCTGGTACGCCCCGCAGTTGGTCTTCTTCGTCAGACAGTCCAGGGCCTTGTTCACCTCGGACGGGGCGGTGTGGCCGTTGCCCGCCTGCTGCGACGCCGGGAGTCCGATCGCCACCTGGCCCGGGTCGAGCGCCGGGAAGACCTTGGTGGTGTCGCCCGCCACCGGGAAGCCGGTGAGCAGCATGTCGGTCATCGCGATGTGGAAATCGGCGCCGCCCATGGTGTGGTACTGGTTGTCGAGCCCCATGATCGGCCCCGAGTTGTAGTCCTGGACGTGAAGCAGGGTGAGGTCGTCGCGCAGGGCGTGGATGACGGGGAGGTACGCCCCGGCGCGCGGGTCCTGGCCGCCGAAGGGGCCGGATCCGTAGAACTGGTAGCCGAGCTGCACGAAGAACGTCTCCGGGGCCATCGTGAGCACGAAGTCCGCCCCGTACTTGGCCTTGAGGCTCTTCACGGCGGAGATCAGGTTGACGATGACTGGGCTCGTCGGGTTGCGGAAGTCGGTGTCGCCGTTGTTGAGAGAGAGCGAGTGGCCCTCGAAGTCGATGTCGAGGCCGTCGAGGCCGTACTCATCGATGATCTTGGATACGGAGCTCACGAAGGCGTCGCGCGCGGCGGTCGAGGCGAGTTGGACCTGACCGTTCTGACCGCCGATGGAGATCAGGACCTTCTTGCCGGCGGCCTGTTTGGCCTTGATGGCGGCCTTGAACTCGGCGGGGGATTCGACGTTCGGGCATTCGGCGACGGGGCACAGGCTGAAGCGGATGTCGCCCGAGGTGACCGATGTCGGCTCGCCGAAGGCGAGGTTGATGACGTCCCACGAGGCGGGCACGTCGGCCATGCGCGTGTAGCCGGAGCCGTTGGCGAAGCTGGAGTGGAGGTAGCCGACCAAGGCGTGGGCGGGGAGTTCCGCCTCGTTGCCGCCGCCGTCCGCGGGCTGGGTTGTCGCGGTGACGACGGAGGAGAGCGGAGAGCGGCCCGCGGCGTTGGTGGCCGAGACCTGGAAGCGGTAGGCGGTCGCGGGGCTGAGCCCCGTGACGGTGGTCGACGTGCCGCTGACGTTCAGGTTCGGGGCGCCGTCGCGGTGCACCGTGTAGCCCGTCGCGCCCGCCACAGGCGACCACGCGAGGCCGACCGAGGACGCGGTGACGGCCGAGGATCTGAGGCCCGCGGGGGCAGTGGCCGGGGGCTGCCCGGTCTCGCCGCCCGGCCCGACGAGGCTGAGGTCGTCGACGTGATAGGCGGGGGTTCCGTACCAGCCGTTGGTGTAGAGAGTCACCGACGTGGTGGCGGGGCCGGTGCGGAAGGAGGTGGTGAGTTTCTGCCAACTCGGCGCGGACGGCGTCCAAGTTGAGACGTCGGTGGTGCCGGTTCCGGAGGCTCCGAGGTAGACGTAGCTTCCCTGGACCCAGGCGCTCAGCGTGTACGCCGAGTCGGGTCGGACCGTGACCGTCTGGCTGCATTTCGCGTTGTCGCTGCCCGCCGGGGTGGCCTTCAGCGCGGAGGTGCCACCGTGCACGGGGCTGCTGACGGCCACGCCGCTGCCGCCCGTACAACTCCAGCCGGTGAGGCCGGATTCGAAGCCGCCGTTGGTGGCGACGTCCGCGTCGGCCGCACGCGCCGTCTCAGCGGAGACGACGAGACCGCCGGCGGTCAGTACGGCCGCCGCGAAAGCGGCCACAAGTCTGGGGTACCGAGAAGGTCGTCTGTTGCGTTCCACAACTGCCTCCGGGCATGGCGGAATTGAGTGACCGAGCCGGGCACAACATGGTCCAGACCAATCAGGTTGTCAAGACCTCTGGCGCTCTACGGCTCCGACTGCCCAACCGCTACGGCACGCTGTCATCGACCGCCGGTGCGCCCCGACGGGGCCACGCGCGACGCACGAAGCCCGCGCCACACACGCCCCCGGCGCTCGCCGATCAGCACTCAGCTCGCCTGGTCATCGCTCCCGCCTCCATCGCTCCGGCCGTGTCCACCCTCGCCTCGCTCACCTCCGCCTCCCCCGCCGCCGTCGCCCCCGGCGATCTCGGCCGCCGCCTCGTGCATCGCAAGTTCCAGCAACGTCGGGTCGATGAGCGTGCCGGAGCCGTCGGGCGGGAGCACCCAGCGAACCCCGCCGCCGGTGCGCCCCGGATACGGCACGACGATCCAGGTGCCGCCGCCCGCGCCCCGTACCCCCGTACCGATCCAGCGGGCGACGGTGCCCGGCGGCACGAAGAACCCGAGGCGCGCGTCGCCGAAGTCGGCCAGGACGGGGCCAGGCCGGTCGACGAGCCGGGTCAGCACCCCGAGCGTCGGATACCCCAGCTCACCGGGGAGGATCAGGACGTCCCAGCGCTTCCCGGCGGGAAGGAGGGCGACCCCGTGCAGGTTCCGCTCCCATTCCCGCCGGCACGCGTCAGGATCGGGCGCTACCGACGCCAGCCACTCCAGCGCCGTACTCGACCCCGAGTGGGCCCTCGAGTCAGTCATCATGCGGCCTCCGCTCCACGTTGTTGGACAGTGCGTCCACAGAGGGGAGAGGGAGATCGCGCCGGATCATTACGCGAGTTCAGGGCGGCAGTCGCTGGTGATGTGGATCACACCACCACCGGCGTCACATCACCACCGGCGAAGAGGCCGCGACGCGGCCAAGAGCCGGCACGGGGCCGTGAGCGGCCCAGGACCAGGCCGCGACGGGGCCACGCCCGACCGACAAGTTGTCCGGCCGAGGCCCCATCCGTACGGAGGTCAGCTGTCGAAACCCAGCCCGACCCGGTCCATGGCCTTCAGCCACAGATTGCGCCGTCCGCCCCTGACGTCCGCGCGGGCCAGGGACCATTTCGTGAGCCCGATCCCGGCCCAGGCGGCCGGCTCCGGCGGGAAGGGCACCGGCTTCGTTCTGACCATCTCCAGCTCCGTACGCTCCGTTCGCTCCCCGGCGAGCAGATCGAGCATCACGTCGGCGCCGAAGCGGGTCGCGCCGACACCGAGCCCGGTGTAGCCGGCTGCGTACGCGACCCGCCCGCCGTACGCCGTGCCGAAGAAGGGGGAGAACCGCGAGCAGGTGTCGATGGCACCGCCCCACGCGTGGCTGAACCGCACACCCTCCAACTGAGGGAAGCACGCGAAGAAGTGCGAGGCGAGCTTGAGATAGGTCTCGGGGCGGCTGTCGAGGGCGGCGTCGAGGCGTCCTCCGTACGGATAGATCGCGTCGTACCCGCCCCACAGGATGCGGTTGTCGGCGGTGATCCGGAAGTAGTGGAACTGGTTGGCGCCCTCGCTGAGTCCCTGCCTCCTCTTCCACCCGATGGCACCGAGCTGGTCCTCGGTGAGGGGTTCGGTCGTCAGGGCGTAGTCGTAGACGGGCACCGTGTAGAGCCGCACGCGCCGTACGAGGGACGGGAAGACGTTCGTGCCGAGGGCGACGTGGCGGGCCAGCACTCGGCCGTACGGCGTGCGGACGGCCATGCCGGGGCCGGAGCGGGCGAGTTCGAGACCGGGCGTGTTCTCGTAGATGCGTACGCCGAGGTCCTGACAGGCCCGCTTCAGCCCCCAGGCGAGCCGCGCCGGGTTGAGCATGGCGACGCCCCGCCGGTCCCACAGGCCGCCGAGGAACGTCGGCGAGTCGACCTCCGCGCGCGCCTCTGCGCTATCCAGGAGGTGCAGACCCGTGAAGCCGGCCGCAGTCGCCTCCTCGCACAACTGGCGGAGATCTTCGAGCTGGTGGGGCTCCGTGGCCACGGTGATGTCGCCGGTGCGCTCGAAGTCGCAGTCGATGGCGTAGCGCTCGACGGCCGACTCGATGCCGTCGAGATTGCCCTCACCGAGATCCTCCAGCGCCCGGAGCTCGCCGGGCCAGCGGCTGAGTCCGTTGGCGAGGCCGTGGGTGAGGGAGGCCGAGCAGAAGCCGCCGTTACGGCCGGAGGCGGCCCAGCCCACCTCACGGCCCTCGATCAGGACGACGTCGCGGCGCGGGTCGCGCTCCTTGGCGAGGAGCGCCGTCCACAGGCCGCTGTAGCCGCCGCCGACGACGAGCAGGTCGCACCGTTCGTCGCCCGCCAGGGCCGGCACGGCGCCCGGCCTGCCGGGGTCGTCGAGCCAGTAGGCGACGGGCTGCGCGTCGGCGAGTGAGGCGGCTGCTGTACGCATGGCTCCAGGGGCCATGTCTTCCAACTCCTTCGGGTCCTGCTCAGGGTGTCGCGGCCTTCTTCCGCCGGTCGCTGACCAGCTGGCCGCCGATCACCATCAGTACCGCAACGACGAACATCGCCGTCCCGATGACGTTGATCTGCACCGGCGTGCCGCGCTGCGCCGATCCCCACACGAACATGGGGAAGGTGACGGACGAACCGGCGTTGAAATTGGTGATGATGAAGTCGTCGAACGAGAGGGCGAAGGCGAGCAGCGCCCCCGCCGCGATCCCCGGTGCGGCGATCGGCAGGGTGACCCGTACGAAGGTCTGCACCGGCCCCGCGTACAGGTCGCGGGCCGCCTCCTCCAGCTTCGGATCCATCGACATGACTCGCGCCTTGACGGCCGTCACCACAAAGCTGAGGCAGAACATGATGTGCGCGATGAGAACGGTCCAGAACCCCAACTCCGCCCCCATGTTCAGGAACAGGGTCAGCAGCGAGGCCGCCATCACGACTTCGGGCATGGCCATCGGCAGGAAGATCAGCGAGTTGATCGCACCGCGCGCCCGGAAGCGGTAGCGCACCAGCGCGAAGGCGATCATGGTGCCGAGGACGGTGGCCCCGATCGTCGCCCAGACGGCGATCTGGAACGAGAGCGTCAGCGACCCGCAGAGGTCCGCGACGCCGCACGGGTCCTTCCAGGCATCGAGCGAGAACGTCTGCCACTCGTAGTTGAAGCGCCCCTTCGGCTTGTTGAAGGAGAACACCATCACGACGAGGTTCGGCAGGATCATGTACGCGAGCGTGAGCAGCCCCGCGACCACGACCACATTGCGTCGGATCCAGCGCATCAGACCAGGTCCTCCGTCCCTGAACGGCGGATGTAGACGGTGACCACGACCAGCACGACCGCCATGAGGATGAACGAGAGCGCGGCCGCCGTCGGATAGTCGAGCACGCGCAGGAACTGGCTCTGGATCACGCTGCCCACCATCTTGGTGTCGGTGGAGCCGAGCAGTTCCGCGTTGACGTAGTCGCCGCTCGCCGGAATGAAGGTCAGCAGCGTGCCGGAGACGATGCCCGGCATGGACAGCGGGACGGTGACCTTTCGGAAGGTCGTCGCCGGCTTCGCGTAGAGGTCTCCGGCCGCCTCGTGCAGCCGCCCGTCGATGCGCTCCAGCGAGGTGTAGAGCGGCAGGATCATGAACGGCAGGAAGTTGTACGTGAGGCCGCAGACGACAGCCATGGGCGTGGCCAGGACGCGGTCGTCGGCCGTCCAGCCGAGCCAGCTGGTCACGTCGAGCACCCGCAGGGCGTCCAACGCCCCGACCACGGCGCCGTCGTCCGCAAGGATCGTCTTCCAGGCGAGCGTGCGGATCAGGAAGCTCGTGAAGAACGGGGCGATGACCAGGACCAGCAGCAGGTTGCGCCAGCGGCCGGCCTTGAAGGCGATGAGGTACGCCAGCGGGTAGCCGAGCAGCAGGCACAGCACGGTGGCGGTGCCCGCGTACAGCAGCGAGCGCACGAAGTGCGGGTAGTACTCCTGGAGCGCGTCCCAGTAGGTCTGGAAGTGCCAGGTGACCTTGAAGCCCTCTTCGAGCGAGCCCGTCTGTACGGAGGTCGACGCCTGGTAAACCATCGGCAGCGCGAAGAAGACCAGCAGCCACAGGATGCCGGGCAGCAGCAGCCAGTACGGGACGAGGCGCTTACGGCGCGGAGTCTTACGTACCGCCGCGTCGGTGACCGGTGGTGTGGGTGGCGCGGGTGGCGCTGCCGTGGCGGTCACGCCCCCTCCTCGTCCACCGTCTTGACGCCCGCGTCGATGTCCTGGGCGGCGTCGAGCCCGAAGCTGTGCGCGGGGTTCCAGTGCAGGACCACCTCGGCCCCCGGAACGAGCCGGCCGTCGCGCTCGATGTTCTGCGCGTACACCTCCAACTCCCCACAGACGGGGCTGTCGATGACGTACTGCGTCGAGACTCCGATGAAGCTGGAGTCGACGATGCGCCCGGTGATCCGGTTACGGCCTGCGGGGATGGACCCCTCGTCGTCGACGTGCGCGAGGGAGATCTTCTCGGGGCGTACGCCGACGAGCAGCCTGCCGCCGTCCAGGACCTGCGTCGTACAGCGGTCGGCGGGCAGCCTCAGCTTCACGCCGGCCGACGTCACCACCACCTCGTCGCCGGTCTTCTCCGCGACGTCGGCCTCGATGAGGTTGGAGGTGCCGAGGAAGTTGGCGACGAAGGTGGTCTGCGGGTTCTCGTACAACTCCGCCGGCGCGCCCAGTTGCTCGACCCGCCCCGCGTTCATCACCGCGACCGTGTCGGCCATCGTCATGGCCTCCTCCTGGTCGTGCGTGACATGCACGAACGTGATGCCGACCTCCGTCTGAATGCGCTTGAGCTCCAGCTGCATCTGGCGGCGCAGCTTTAGGTCGAGCGCACCGAGGGGCTCGTCGAGCAGCAGCACTTTCGGATGGTTGATGAGTGCGCGGGCCACGGCGACACGCTGCTGCTGGCCGCCGGAGAGCTGGTGCGGCTTCCTCTTCGCGAAGTCGCCGAGCTGCACGAGGTCGAGCATGTCCCCGACCTGTTTCTTCACAGACTTGATGCCGCGACGGCGCAGGCCGAAGGCGACGTTCTCGTAGATGTCGAGGTGCGGGAAGAGCGCGTAACTCTGGAAGACCGTGTTGACGGGGCGCTTGTGCGGCGGCAGACCGGTGACGTCCTTCTCGCCGAGAAAGACCGATCCGGTGGTCGGGTCCTCCAGGCCGGCGATCATCCGCAGCGTGGTGGTCTTGCCGCAGCCCGAGGCGCCGAGTAGGGCGAAGAAGGAGCCCTGGGGGACGGTGAGGTCGAGGGGTTTGACGGCGTGGAAGGAGCCGTACGACTTGCTTATCCCGGTGAGGCGGACGTCGTCGCCGCCCCGGTCGGTGGATGCGGTCTCAGTCATGGGTATCGATCCCGGGGGCTTGGGAGGGGCGGAACGGAGCGGAGAGGGCCTCTGGGGACCCCCGCGGCCTTGCGGTGCGAGCCGGCGGCCTGAGGGGCCTCGTGGGGCCCCGTAGCCCGGCGGCGAACGGCCTAGGCGCCGATGAGCTTGGCGAACTTCTCCTCGTACGCCGTCTCTTCCTCACCGCTCAGCGAGCGGAAGGCGTGGGACTGCGAGGCCATCGCCGCGTCGGGGAGGATCAGCGGGTTGGACGCCATCGACTCGTCGATCTTCGCGAGCTCCGTACGGACGCCTTCGACGGGGCAGACGTAGTTGATGTACGCCGCGAGCTGCGCGGCGATCGGAAGCTCGTAGTAGTGGTCGATGAGCTTCTCGGCGTTGGTCTTGTGCCGGGCCTTCGCCGGGACCAGCAGGTTGTCGCTGGAGATCATGTAGCCGGACTCGGGGATGGCGAACTGGATGTCCGGGTTGTCCGCCTGGAGCTGCACGATGTCGCCGGCCCAGGCGACGCACGCCGCGATGTCGCCCTTGCTGAGGTCCGCCGTGTAGTCGTTGCCGGTGAAGCGCCGGATCTGCTTCTTGTCGACGGCCTTCTGTATACGGGCGACGGCGCCGTCGAAGTCGTCGTCGGAGAACGACGCCGGGTCCTTGCCCATGTCGAGCAGCGTCAGCCCGATGGAGTCGCGCATCTCGGAGAGGAAGGACACCCGCCCCTTCAGGTCCGGATCGTCGAGCAACTGCGAGATGGACTCGATCTTGCGGCCCCCCGTCGCCTTCTTGTTGTAGGCGATGACGGAGGGGATACCGGTCCACGGATAGGTGTAGGCACGCCCCGGATCCCAGTCGGGCGAGCGGAACTGCGGGGACAGATTCGCGAACGCGTGGGGCAAGTTGGCGGGATCGAGCTTCTGCGCCCAGCCGAGCCGGATGATGCGGGCGGCGAGCCAGTCGGTGACGCAGATGAGATCGCGCCCCGTGTCCTGGCCGGCCGCGAGCTGCGGCTGTATCTTGCCGAAGAACTCGACGTTGTCGTTGATGTCCGCCGTGTACTTCACCTGGATCCCGGTGCGTTTCGTGAACGCCTCCAGGGTGGGGAAGCTCTTCTCGTCCTCGCCGACATCCATGTATTCGGTCCAGTTGGAGAAGACGACGCGCTTCTCCTTCGCCGAGTGGTCGGTGGAGGCGGGGCCGCCGCCCTCGCTCTTCGCGGGCGGAATCCCGCAGGCGCCGAGGCCTGCCACGCCGCCGATCGTGAGCGCCCCGGCGCCGGTGGCACGCAGCAGCGAACGACGGCTGAGCGCGCCCCGTCCGTTGCTCAGGCTGCGACGCGTCGCGGCTATCTGTGCCGCGGAGAGACGGCCGGGCTCGTACTGCTCCATGGGCGGTGCCCTTTCGGATGAGGAGAGGGTGCGAAGAGTTAGAGACGGTCCCCGAAGATTGTGCGGTGCCAATCCTTCCTGGCGACCGCGGTGTTGTCGTACATCACATGTTTGACCTGCGTGTACTCATCGAACGAGTACGCCGACATATCTTTTCCGTAACCACTGGCCTTGTAGCCGCCGTGGGGCATCTCACTGATGATCGGGATGTGGTCGTTCACCCAGACACAGCCGGCCTTGATCTCGCGGGTGGCGCGCCCCGTGCGGTATACGTCGCGGCTCCAGACGGATGCGGCGAGGCCGTACGGGGTGTCGTTGGCGAGCCGGATGCCCTCGTCGTCTGAGTCGAAGGGCAGAACGACCAGGACGGGGCCGAAGATCTCCGACTGGACGATCTCGCTGTCCTGGGCGGCGCCCACGACGAGAGTGGGACGGTAGTACGCGCCGTCGGCGAGATCGGCACCGTCCGGGGCGGAGCCGCCGGTGACGACGCGGGCGTAGCCGCGGGCGCGGTCGACGATGCCGGCGACGCGGTCGCGGTGCGCGTGCGAGATCAGCGGCCCCATGTCGGTCGACGGGGCGAACGGGTCGCCGAGGCGCACCGTCTCCATCAGCGCCGCGACGGCGCTCACGAACGTGTCGTAGAGCGGACGCTGGACGTAGGCGCGAGTGGCGGCCGTGCAGTCCTGCCCCGTGTTGATGAGCGCGCCTGCGACGGCGCCGTGTACGGCGGCCTCCAGGTCGGCGTCGTCGAAGACCAGGAACGGGGCCTTGCCGCCGAGTTCCAGATGCAGGCGTTTGACGGTGGCCGTGGCGATCTCGGCGACGCGCTTGCCGACGGCGGTGGATCCGGTGAAGGACGTCATGACGACATCGGGGTGGCCCACGAGGCGCTCGCCCGCGTCGGGGCCCGCCCCGTTGACGATGTTGATCACACCGTCGGGGATGCCGGCCTCCTGCGCCGCCTGGGCGAACATCAGCGAGGTGAACGGCGTCAGTTCGGACGGCTTCAGCACGATCGTGTTGCCCGCCGCGACAGCCGGGAGGATCTTCCAGGCGGCCATCTGGAGCGGGTAGTTCCAGGGGGCGATGGAGCCGACAACGCCGATCGGTTCGCGGCGTACGTAGGAGGTGTGGTCGCCGCTGTACTCACCCGCGGACGCGCCCTCCAGATGACGAGCGGCGCCCGCGAAGAAGGCTGCGTTGTCCACGGTCCCCGGTACGTCGAATTCCGCAGACAGCTTGATCGGCTTTCCGCACTGGAGCGACTCGGCCTCCGCGAATTCCGTGGCCCGTTCGGCGAGTACGGCGGCGAAACGGTGGAGTGCGTCGGAGCGCTCCCCCGGGGTCGCGTCGGCCCAGCCCGGGTACGCGGCGAGCGCGGCGGCGACCGCCGCGTCGACGTCGGCGGGCCCCGCCAGTTCGTACGTGAACAGTTCTCGGCCCGTCGCGGGGTCGACCACGGCGTGCGTACGGCCCGAAGTGCCGGGCCGCAGCCGGCCGTCGATGAACTGCGCACCGTCCGCGAAGCGGTCCCGCGCGGGGAAGCGGTTGCCCATGGCGCCCTCCGTATTGAGGCTGTCTTCCGGCCGTCGCCGCTGTCGCCTCAGTTGATCCGAAGCCGCGAGTGTTGTTCTGGCTTGAATTGAGTGCCGATACTGACAGAGCATGAGGCGACCAACAAGTGATTCCGTTGTTGCCTTTTGGTTACGCGACGGAATCGGTTGACCATGTGTCGCTCCACCGCCTTGATCGGCAGACGGACTGTCAGTGGTGGCTGCCACACTCACGTGCATGGGGATGATCACGGTTACAGAGCTGATCGACCGTTCCGGTCGCGGCGTGAAGGTGAAGTATCTGCACTTCTGGGGGCACGCCCCGCGGCCGGACGGCGTGATCGGAGCGAGCTGCCTGAGCCAGTGGTGGCGGTCGCCGTTCACGGTCGACGGGGTCGAGTACGCGACGGCGGAGCACTGGATGATGGCCGCCAAGGCCCGGCTCTTCGACGACGCGGAGGCGGAGCGGGCCGCACTGGCCGCGTCCGGTCCGGCGGTGGCGAAGAAGGCGGGGCGGCTGGTGCGCGGGTTCGACGAGGCCGTGTGGGAGCGCGAGCGGTCCGGCATCGTCGTGGAGGGGAACGTGCACAAGTTCCGGCAGGACGACCGGCTGCGCGGCTTCCTGCTGGCCACCGGTGACCGGGTGCTCGTCGAGGCCAGTCCGATGGACCGGATCTGGGGCATCGGACTGGCCGCCGACGACGAGCGCGCGCAGGATCCGGCTCGCTGGCGCGGGCTCAATCTGCTGGGCTTCGCTCTGATGGAGGCGCGCGAACGGCTCCGGGGGGAGGCGGCTGGGGTCTGACCGTCGCGAAGACCGCCGGAGGGACGTGCGGGCGGAGAGCTTCCCGGCGGGCCCGGCGCGGTCGGATCAGCGGCCGGCGTCTACGAGAAGCATCGCGGAGTAACCGCCGGTGCCGCTGTCGAAGTCGTCGTTGTTGTCGTTGTTGTCTTCGTTGATCGCGTCGGTGATGCCCCAGATGATGAGACCGATGACGACCACGCCGATGACGATCCCGATGGTGCCCATGATGATCCCGGAGAGCGCCTGCCCCCTGTTGGTGGCCTCACCCCGCTCGGCGCGCTTCTTGCCGACGACCCCGAAGATCACAGCGAGGATGCCCAGGATGATCCCGACGACGCCGTAGAGGCAGAAGAGACAGATCGACAGAATGCCCAGCGTCATCGCGGCGATGCCCATGCCGTTCGCGGGCGCGGACCAGGAGCCCTGGCCGTATCCCGGATAGCCGGGGTACGCCTGGTAGCCGGGGTACGGAGGGCCGCTGGGCGTGCTCGGGTAGCCGTACGGACCGGAAGCGGTCGGCGCCGGCCCCCCGGGTGCTATCGGCGGCGGCGGTACGGCTCCGAAGGCCGCCCCGACGGGAGCGGCGGGAGCGCCGGGCTCGGCCCCCGCGCCGGGCATCGCGGTGACAGTCGGCTGGTCGTAGACAGGCCGCACCGGAGGTTCGTCCTGAAGGTGGCCGGGCACCTGTTCCGGCTTGCCCAACGGCACGTTGTGCTCCGGCGGCGCCCAGGGGTCGCTCGGCGCGTTGCCCCCCGGCGGCTGCCCGCTGCTGTCTGACATGGTCCTCCCCCATCGTGATTCCGTCATGCTAAGGCCTCTGCCGGGCGCGCCACCCGCCCCGCCTACGATGATCCGTGTCCAGTACAGCCCTGGGCAGGGGGACGTCCTGCCCGGCGGACGGCGACACCCTTTCCGCCGCCGCTCAGCACGCGGAGGACCCGATGACCGACCTTCTTCCCTTCATCGCAGGGCTGCCCAAGGCCGAGCTGCATGTCCATCACGTCGGCTCGGCCTCGCCCCGTATCGTCTCGGAACTGGCCGCCAGGCACCCGAATTCCAAGGTGCCGACCAGCCCGGAGGCGCTGGCCGACTACTTCGTCTTCACCGACTTCGCGCACTTCATCGACGTCTACCTCTCGGTCGTCGACCTGCTGCGCACGCCGGAGGACGTCCGGCTGCTGACGTTCGAGATCGCCCGTGACATGGCCCGGCAGAACATCCGCTACGCCGAGCTGACGATCACCCCGTTCAGCTCGACCCGGCGTGGCATCCCCGAGAAAGCCTTCATGGAGGCGATCGAGGACGCGCGCAAGTCGGCCGAGGCCGAGTTCGGAGTCGTACTGCGGTGGTGCTTCGACATTCCGGGCGAGGCCGGCATGGAGGCCGCGGACGAGACCTTGCGGCTCGCCGTCGACCTCCGCCCCGAGGGGCTGGTGTCCTTCGGTCTCGGCGGTCCGGAGATCGGCGTACCGCGGCCTCAGTTCAAGCCCCACTTCGACCGGGCGATCGCCGAAGGGCTGCACTCCGTGCCGCACGCCGGAGAGACGACGGGGCCTGGCACCGTGTGGGACGCCATCAAGGAACTGAGCGCCGAACGGATCGGTCACGGCATCAGCTCCGCCCAGGACGTGCAGTTGATGGCGTACCTCGCCGAGAACCACATCCCTCTGGAGGTCTGCCCCACCTCCAACATCGCGACGCGGGCGGTAACCGACATCGAACTGCACCCGATCAGAACACTGGTGTCCGCGGGCGTTCCGGTGACGGTCAACAGCGACGACCCGCCCATGTTCGGCACTGACCTCAACAACGAGTACGCGGTCGCGGCGCGGCTGCTTGAGCTGGACGAGCGGGGGGTGGCGGTGCTCGCGAGGAACGCCGTCGAGGCGTCGTTCCTCGACCGGGCGGGCAAGGACCGGCTGAACGCCGAGATCGACACGTACACCGCGCAGTGGCTCGCCAAGTGACGGCCGCACGGGGCGCCGTACGGGGCGGGGACGGCGGTGCGGTGCGGTCGCGCCCCGTCGTGGCCGTGGGGCACCGGGGCGACCCGTACCGCGTTCGTGAGAACACCCTGCCGTCGGTCCGCTCCGCCCTGGAACGGGGCGCGGACGCCGTGGAGATCGACGTACGTGTCACGCGCGACGGGGTGCCCGTGC
The DNA here is from genome assembly GCF_042714995.1 of Streptomyces sp. NPDC058665. Lineage (NCBI taxonomy): Bacteria > Bacillati > Actinomycetota > Actinomycetes > Kitasatosporales > Streptomycetaceae > Streptomyces > Streptomyces sp. NPDC058665. The sequence continues at coordinate 94,658 of NZ_JBHXRX010000009.1, read as the reverse complement.
TGCTGCACGACTCCTCGTTGAAACGGCTCTGGGGACATGACCGGGCGGTCGCCGACATCACTCACACCGATCTGAACGACCTGACACGGGGCGGCGTGCCGACGCTCCAGGAGGTGCTGCGAGCGCCGGGGCCGGTGTCGGAGGCGCGCCTGATGGTGGATCTGCCGGACTCCAGGAAGGAGACGGTGGACGCGGTGGTCGAGACGGTGCGCGAATGCGGTGCCGGAGATCGGGCGTACTACTGCGCGGGCGCCGAGGCGATGCTCGCCGTACGGGCCGCGGACCCGGGAGCCGAAATCGCGATGACGTGGCAGTCGTTGGCACCGCCGCGCCCCGCACTGCTGGAAGCGGTGCGGCCCCGCTGGCTCAACTACCGCTTCGGTCTGGTGAGCCGGGAGCTGACGGAGCGGGTCCACCGCGACGGGTTTCTGGTCTCGGCCTGGACAGCAGACACGGGGCGGAGCATGCGACGCCTGGTCGGGGCGGGAGTCGACTCCATCACCACGAATCGCATCGACACGCTGGCGAACCTGCTCCGTAGCGACCGGCTGAGCAGGCCGAAGGCGTAAGGAACGCGGGGCCGGGCGGGCCGGGCCGGCCCCGACCCGCCCAACCACCGAGAACGGGGCCCGAGTTGAGCGGTTTCGGACGCCCGGCGCCCGACAGCGGTGGCCGTGGCGCCCGCCCGTAGCCGCAGAGCCGGCCCTCGTACAGCCGGCGCGGGGTACGGACGACGAGCGTGTCGGTACCCCGCCCCGAGGCGACTTCAACTCAGGCGACGTCCCCGCGAGTTGCCCCGCGGAGTCGCACGCCGACGACGGCACCCCGGCCAGTTCGGCGACTCACGCGCCCCTCACGCGTCGAGCGACGTCATCACGTGCTTGATACGGGTGTAGTCGTCGAAGCCGTACGCCGACAGGTCCTTGCCGTAGCCCGACCTCTTGAAGCCACCGTGCGGCATCTCCGCGACCAGCGGGATGTGCGTGTTGATCCACACGCACCCGAAGTCCAGGCTCCTGGACATCCGCATCGCGCGCCCGTGGTCCTTCGTCCACACCGAGGAGGCGAGGGCGAACTCCACCCCGTTCGCGTACTCCAGCGCCTGCGCCTCGTCCCTGAACGACTGGACCGTGATGACCGGCCCGAACACCTCGTTCTGGATGATCTCGTCGTCCTGCTTGAGACCCGAGACGACCGTCGGCGCGTAGAAGTACCCCTTGTCGCCGACCCGGTGCCCGCCCGCCTCGACCTTGGCGTGGGCCGGCAGGCGCTCGATGAAGCCCGAGACGTGCTTCAGCTGGTTCGCGTTGTTCAGCGGCCCGTACAGCACGTCCTCGTCGTCCGGCGCCCCGGTCTTCGTCTCCGCGGCTGCCTTCGCCAGCGCGGCCACGAACTCGTCGTGGATCGCCTCGTGCACGAGGACACGGCACGCCGCCGTACAGTCCTGCCCGGCGTTGAAGAAGCCGGCCACGGAGATGTCCTCGACGGCCTTGGCGATCGCCTCGCTGTCGAGGTCCTCGAAGACCACGACGGGCGCCTTGCCGCCCAGCTCCAGATGGACCCGCTTGACGTCCCTGGAGGCCGACTCGGCGACCTGCATCCCGGCCCGTACGGAGCCGGTGATCGAGACCATCGCCGGAGTCGTGTGCTCGACCATGGCGCGCCCGCTGTCGCGGTCGCCGCAGATGACGTTGAAGACGCCCTTGGGCGCGATCGCGCCGATGATCTCCGCGATCAGAAGCGTGGAGGCGGGGGTGGTGTCCGACGGCTTCAGTACGACGGTGTTGCCCGCCGCGAGCGCCGGGGCGAACTTCCACACGGCCATCATCATCGGGTAGTTCCACGGCGCGACCTGTGCGCAGACGCCCACCGGCTCACGGCGCACGATGGAGGTGAAACCGTCCATGTACTCGCCGGCCGACCGTCCTTCGAGCATCCGCGCCGCCCCCGCGAAGAAGCGGATCTGGTCCACCATCGGCGGGATCTCTTCGGTGCGGGTCAGTTCGAGGGGCTTGCCGGTGTTCTCCGACTCCGCGGCGATCAGGTCCTCGGCGCGCTCCTCGAACGCGTCCGCGATCTTGAGCATCACCTTCTGGCGCTCGGCCGGGGTGGTGTCGCGCCAGGCGGGGAACGCCGCGGCGGCGGCCGCCATGGCGGCGTCGACGTCGGCCTGGCCGGAAAGCGGGGACGTCGCGTAGGCCTCGCCCGTGACCGGGTTGACCACCTCGATGGTCCGCCCGTCGGCGGCGTCCCGGAACTCCCCGTTGATGTAGTTACGCAGACGGCGCAGCTCGGTGGTCACTGCCACCCCTCCTTACAGATGTCATGCCCGGATGTCCGATGGGTGAGATACCCACCCTAAGCGTTCTGCCGACGCTTTCGACAGGCCCGATCCCTCCCGGCTTCGGATTCAGTCTTATTCGAACCCTCACACAACGAATTTCATCGCTTCGGGGTTGCGAGACGGGCGAGTCGCGGTGCACAGTGAGCCGGTGGCCAGTCGCAGCGCAGACCCCAGGAACGGGCACGGAAACGGATCGCCGCCGGCGATCGACGCCGTGTCCCTCGCGATCATCGAACAGCTTCAGGAGGACGGACGGCGCCCCTACGCCGCGATCGGCAAGGCGGTCGGCCTCTCCGAGGCAGCCGTACGGCAGCGCGTCCAGAAGCTGCTCGACCAGGGGGTCATGCAGATCGTGGCGGTGACCGACCCGCTGACCGTCGGCTTCCGGCGCCAGGCGATGGTCGGCATCAACGTCGAGGGCGACCTCGACCCGGTGGCCGACGCGCTGACAGACATGGACGAGTGCGAGTACGTGGTGATGACCGCGGGCTCCTTCGACCTGATGGTGGAGATCGTCTGCGAGGACGACGACCACCTGCTCGACGTCATCAACAAACGGATCCGCGCGCTCCCCGGCGTGCGTTCCACCGAGAGCTTCGTCTACCTCAAGTTGAAGAAGCAGACCTACATGTGGGGAACCCGATAGCCGTGAGCAAGGACCTCTCCAAAACCGCTTACGACCACCTGTGGATGCATTTCACCCGCATGTCGTCGTACGAGAACGCACCCGTGCCCACCATCGTGCGTGGTGAGGGCACCTACATCTACGACGTCGACGGCAAGCGCTACCTGGACGGTCTCTCCGGCCTGTTCGTGGTCAACGCGGGCCACGGGCGCCACGAGTTGGCGGAGACCGCCTACAAGCAGGCCCAGGAACTCGCCTTCTTCCCCGTGTGGTCCTACGCCCACCCGAAGGCGGTCGAGCTGGCCGAGCGGCTGGCCCACTACGCGCCCGGGGACCTCAACAAGGTCTTCTTCACCACCGGTGGCGGCGAGGCCGTCGAGACCGCCTGGAAGCTCGCCAAGCAGTACTTCAAGCTGACGGGCAAGCCCACCAAGCACAAAGTCATCTCGCGCGCCGTGGCCTACCACGGCACGCCGCAGGGAGCGCTGTCCATCACCGGACTGCCCGCCCTCAAGGCCCCGTTCGAACCGCTGGTGCCGGGCGCCCACAAGGTGCCGAACACCAACATCTACCGCGCGCCGATCCACGGCGACGCCCCGGAGGCCTTCGGCCGCTGGGCCGCCGACCAGATCGAGCAGCAGATCCTCTTCGAAGGCGCGGACACGGTCGCCGCCGTCTTCCTGGAGCCGGTGCAGAACGCGGGCGGTTGTTTCCCGCCCCCGCCGGGCTACTTCCAGCGGGTTCGCGAGATCTGCGACCAGTACGACGTACTGCTCGTCTCAGACGAGGTCATCTGCGCCTTCGGCCGGCTGGGGACGATGTTCGGCTGCGACAAGTTCGGCTACGTGCCGGACATGATCACCTGCGCCAAGGGCATGACGTCGGGCTATTCGCCGATCGGTGCCTGCATCATCTCCGACCGTCTCGCCGCGCCCTTCTACGAAGGTGACAACACCTTCCTGCACGGCTACACCTTCGGCGGCCACCCGGTCTCCGCGGCCGTCGGTCTCGCCAACCTCGACATCTTCGAGCGCGAGGGCCTCAACCAGCACGTGCTGGACAACGAGGAGGCGTTCTTCTCGACGCTGCGCAAGCTCCACGACCTGCCGATAGTCGGCGACGTACGGGGCGACGGCTTCTTCTACGGCATCGAACTGGTCAAGGACAAAGTCACCAAGGAGTCGTTCACGGACGAGGAGACGGAGCGCGTCCTGTACGGCTTCCTCTCCAAGGCTCTGTACGACAACGGGCTGTACTGCCGCGCCGACGACCGCGGTGACCCGGTTGTACAGCTGGCGCCGCCGCTGATCTCCGACCAGTCGACGTTCGACGAGATCGAGCAGATCCTGCGCACCGTCCTGACGGAAGCCTGGACGAAGCTCTGATCACCGCGACGTACGGGGCGGCGAAGGGCGGGTACGGGGCGGTTTTTATCGCCCCGTGACCCCGCCCCGTACCAGCCCCGTAGCTCCGCCGTGTTGCCCCGCGCCGCGCTTCAGCCGCACGACGGCCCAGGTGCCCCCGTTCGAGTGCAATGGGGGCCACCTGGGCCGTGTGCTGTCCGCCCATCTCGTTATGGATCTTTACGGTGCAGTGACCGATCGGCTTCGCCTTCGTTCCCCCCGGACGGGGCGCGGTACGTCAGCTCTGATCCGAGCCTGATCCGAACCGAGGTGTACGCCATGGTTGCCCCGCCGGACAACGACGTGCTCTGGGCGCGTTCCCTGCACCATTCGCACAACGGCTCGCCCGCGCTCAGCGGCGTCTCGCTCGGTGTGCGCGAGGGCGAGATCCTCGCCGTCGGCGGCGCGCGCGGCAGCGGCAAGACGACCCTGCTGCGGTGCCTCTCGGGCCAGCTCGTTCCCAGGGAGGGCGAGGTCTATTTCAACAGCACCGCCGTCCACACGATGCCTCCGGTGCTGCGGGAACGGCTCCGGCGCGACCGTTTCGGCTGGATCGACTCCGATCCCGTCCTGGTCCCGGAACTCACCGCGTGGGAGAACGCCGCGCTCCCGATGCTGCTGCGCGGATCCTCCCGCCGTGCCGCGAAGGCAGCGGCCATGGAGTGGCTGGAGCGGGTCGACATCGGTATGTGCGCCCGCAAGCGCCCGCACGCCCTGCTCCAGTCGCAGCGCCAGCGCGTGGCCATCGCCCGCGCCCTGGTGAGCACGCCCTCCGTACTCTTCGCCGACGAACCGACGGCGCCGCTGCACGCCGCCGACCGCGCCCATGTCCTGCGCACGCTGACGACCGCGGCGCGCTCCCACCGCATCACCGTCGTGCTCGCCACCCTTGACGAGGAGGTCGCGACGCTCGCCGACCGCACCGTCGTCCTGGTCGACGGCCGCCGCGTGGACGCGCTGCGACCGGCCGAGGCGGAAGGCCAGGCAGCGTGCTCGCTCTCCGTCTAGCCCGCGGCAGCCACCCCCTCGTCCTGTTGCGCCGTCTGCTCGTCGCCGCGGCGTCGGCGGGGGTCGGCTTCCTTCTGCTGTGCACGCTGGGCTGGGCCATGAACCACCCTGCCGGATCGATGCTGCGCCTGCTGTGGTGCGTGCTCCCGCTCGCCGCCACGGTTCAGTTCGCCGTCGCCGTCGCCCGTACGGACCCGAGCACCCGGCCGCGTCCGGGGCTTTCGGCCGTGGGCCTCGGCCCGGCGCACTTCGCCGCCCTGGCCGCCGCGTCGACGACCCTGTCCTGCACGCTCGGCAGCGTGGTGGCGCTGTTGTTCTTCCTCCACCTGCGCGGTGACCTCACGGGGCTTCCCTTCGACGGCGCGGCATCCGATCTGCTCGGCGCGGGGCAGCCGTTGCCGCTCGCCGCCGCCCTCACGCTGCTCGCCGTCGTGCCCGTCCTCGCTTCCCTGGCGACCGGATTCGCCCTGCGCCCACGCAGGTCGCGGCCGGTCGACGGCGCCGAGCCCGAGCGGCCGGCGAAGCCCAAACCCGCCCCGTCGGGGCTCCCTTGGGGCGTGGCGCTCACCGCTGCCGGGCTCGCCGTCGAGACCTACGCGAGCCGGGGCGGCTCGGGGGCGCCGCTGCCGCTGCCGGGACGTTTCGAGGGCAGCCCCGCCGGCGTCCTGGCCGGCTGGTCCCTGACTGCGCTGGGCCTGGCTCTGGCGGGCCCCGGTATCGCCTACCTCTGCGGCCGCCTCCTGCAGATGCTGCGCCCCGGCGCGACCCGGCTGCTCGCGGGGCGTGTGCTGATGGACGAGGCGGTGCGGATCGGCCGCCCGCTGGGCGTTGTCTGCGCCGTGGTCTCCGGGGGATTCGCCGCCGCGGCCCTGTACGGCCCCGGCGACCCACGTCCGTTCGGACCGCTCACCGGCCTCGGCGCCACGCTCATCGTGGGCTGCACCGTCGCGACGCTGCTGACGGCGGTCCTGGAGGCCAGGAACGCCCGTACGGAGACGACGGCGGCGTTGGTACGGGTGGGCGCCCCCACGGTGCTGCTGCGTGCCGCCGCCGCGCTGCGGGCGGGCGCGCTGCTCGCCGTTTTCGGCCCGCTGACGTGGTTGATCGCCGCGCTCGCCGCCGTACCACTCACCGGCTGAACCGGCTGCCTTCCCCTACTGCGCCCCCGCCCTTGCGAGGGGCGCCCTATCGTGTCCCGCATGGCTTACGGCGAGGGACACGACGGACATGACGCACAACAGGCGGCGGCGCGGGGCCGCAGGGGCTCTGGGAGCACCGGGCCGACGGCCTGGACCGCGAGATCGAGACCCTCGACGAGTTCGACCGCGTGGTCCTGGGCGGGACCCTCAGCGGCTACCGGATCCAGTCGGTCGACCTGACAGGCCGTACGCTCGCCCTGCTGTCCACCGACACCTCCCAAACCGTCTTCCTGGGCTGCCCAATGGCACCGGACGCCGCGGCGAAGATACGGGCTGACGGGGCGCTGGTCTTCCCACCCGTCCCGCACCTCCCCTTCGACCCGTACCGGGGCCTGCTCTACACGCCCGAGCATCTCTTCGAAGGGCTGGACGACGGCGGGTACGAGGTCACGCCGGACGCGCTCGCCTACGACTGGTTCCAGCGGACCAAGGCCGACGGCGACATACTCAGCTCGATGCTGAGGTCGGTCCACGACGACGCGATCTCGGACGCGCTGGACGAACTCCTGGTCGGCGCGCGGGTCGTCGGCGTGATGGGCGGCCACGCCATGGCACGGGGCACCGACGCTTACACGGGGGCTGCGCGCCTCGGCCGCGACCTCGCCCGTACGGGGCTGACTGTCGCGACCGGCGGCGGCCCCGGCGCCATGGAGGCCGCCAACCTCGGGGCGTACGCCGCCCCGCATCCCGACGAGATGCTGGACGAGGCCCTCGAAATCCTCGCCAAGACACCTTCGTTCAGCCCGTCGATCTCCGACTGGGCGCGAGCCGCCTTCGAGGTACGGGGCCGCTGGCCCGGGGGCGCCGGGTCGGTGGGAATCCCCACCTGGTTCTACGGCCACGAGCCGCCGAACGCCTTCGCCGGCCACATCGCGAAGTACTTCGCCAACGCGACCCGTGAGGACGGTCTGCTCGCCCGTTGCAACGCCGGCGTCGTCTTCCTGCCCGGCGCCGCAGGCACCGTCCAGGAAGTCTTCGACAACGCGACGCCGAACTACTACGAGTCACGCGGCGAACCGACGCCCATGGTCCTGGTGGACCGCAGGCACTGGACGGAGAAGCTGCCCGCCTGGCCGCTGCTCACGTCGCTGGCGCGGGAGCGCTCGATGGAATCCCGCATCGCGCTCGTCGACTCGGTGGCCGAGGTGCCCGACGCCCTGGCCCGACTCTTGGCTTGACCCGCGGAGCTCGGGGCGGACGACGTTCGTCAGTCCGCCCCGTTGCCGCCTGTTGGAGCCGCGCCCTCTTCGGCGTCTGCCGGGTCCGGTTCGGCGTCGTCCAGGACCACCACGTCCTCAGCCGCGAAGGAGACCCCGACCGTAGCCCCCTCGTCGGGCACATCTCGAAGGGTGCACTCCGCCTCCATCTCCGGCCCGTCGGTGGGGCGGAGCAGGACGGCGACGTGGCTGCCGCGGAAGGTGCGCGCCCCGACCGTGCAGCGCAGTCCGTCCTCGGGAAGGCCGATCCGTACCCCGGCGGGTCGTACCAGGAGCGCACGGGGCCCCTGGGGTGAGCCGACGGGCACGGGGATCTTGCCCCAGGGTGTGTCGGCGACATCGCCGTGCACCGTGGCGGCCACGACGTTGTCGAACCCCAGGAAGCGCGCGACGAACGCGGAGGCCGGACGCTGCCAGACCTCGACGGGTGTGCCGCTCTGGGCGACGCGTCCGTCGCGCATCACCACGACCCGGTCGGCGAGCGCGAATGCCTCGCCCTGGTCGTGTGTGACGGCGAGCACCGTCGTACCCAACTGGGCGAACACGCCGCGCAGTTCCACGACCAGGCGTTCGCGCAGACTCCGGTCGAGCTGGCCGAGCGGTTCGTCAAGCATGAGCAGCCGGGGGCGCGGGGCGAGCGCCCGCGCCAGCGCCACACGCTGCTGCTCGCCACCGGACAGCGCTGCTACGGCGCGCCGCTGGGCGCCAGGCAGGCCGACGAGGTCGAGCAACTCGGCGACATGTCGCTGCTGTTGACCGCGTGGCTCGCCACGCATGCGCAGCCCGAAGGCGACGTTGCCGCCGACGTCACGCTGCGGGAAGAGCTGGTGGTCCTGGAACATCAGCCCGACACCCCGCCGGTGCACCGGCACCCCCGCCTGATCTGCGCCCTCCAGCAACACCCGCCCCGTGTCCGGCGGTTGAAGGCCGGCGACGACGCGCAACAAGGTGGACTTGCCGCTGCCACTCGGCCCGAGGACACAGACGATCTCGTGCGCCGCGATCTCCAGATCCACCGAGTCGAGCGCCGTACGGTGCCCGAATCGCACCGTCACGTCCTCAAGAGTGAGCAGGGCCATCAGAACTCTCCGGAACGGTCGGTACGGATACGTTCGAGCACCAGCAACGACACCGCGCACACCACCATCAGCACCGTGCTCAGCGCCATCGCCTGCCCGTAGTTGAGATCACCGGGCCGCCCCAGCAACCGCGCGACCGCCACTGGCAGCGTCGGCCGGTCCGGTCGCGCGATGAAGACCGTGGCACCGAACTCACCGAGCGAGACCGCGAAGGCGAATCCGGCGGCCACCAGCACCGCTCGCCGCACCACCGGCAGATCGACCTCCCGCCACACGCGCAGCGGCGACGCCCCAAGAACCGCTGCGGCCTCGCGCAACCGCCCGTCCACGGCACGCAGGACCGGAAGCATGGTCCGTACGACGAAGGGGACCCCCACCAACGCCTGGGCCAGCGGCACCAGGATCCACGACGCCCGCAGGTCCAGCGGCGGCTTGTCGAGCGTGATCAGGAACCCGAAGCCGACAGTGACCGCCGAGACGCCCAGCGGGAGCATCAGCAGCGCGTCGAAGCCCCGTACGAGGCGCCCCGCCCGCCTGAGCGCTGCCGCGGCGAGCCCGCCCACGACCAGGGCGATGACGGTGGCGACGAGGGCGTAACGCAGGGAGTTCCAGACCGCTTCCAGCGGCGGGACGAGAAACGTGCCGCCGCTCGCCTCCACCGATCGCAGCGCCCGGTAGTAGTCGAAGCCGTACCCGGCCGGGCCGTCGAGCGACCGCTCGATCAGCACGCCGAGAGGCAGCAGGATCAGCAGGAGGACGGTGCCGAGCACGCCGGCGAGCAGCGCCCACTGGCCGACTCCGCGCGGTCTGCGCACCGTCTGCGCGGGATCGACCAGTTTCAGGGCGGTCTCCCGCCTCCGTACGGTCCAGGCGTGCAGCGCCAGGATCGCGCCGACGGCGGCGAACTGGACCATCGTCAGAACGGCGGCCGTGGGCAGATCGAGCAGTCGCGCGGTCTGCCGGTAGATCTCCACCTCCAAGGTGGAGTACGCGGGACCGCCCAGGATCTGGACGATACCGAAGGAGGTGAAGGTGAAGAGGAAGACCATCAGCGCAGCGGCCGCCACGGCGGGGCCCAACGCGGGCAGCGTGACCCGCCACCACGCCGCGAGCCGCCCGGCACCGAGTACCCGTGCGGCCTCCTCCTGACGTGGGTCCAGTTGCGCCCAGAGGCCACCCACGGTGCGGACGACCACCGCGTAGTTGAAGAAAACATGCGCGGCGAGGATCGCCCACACCGTTGTGTCCGCCCGTATGCCCCACAGTTCGTCGAGCAGCCCGCCGCGCCCCAGCAGCGCGAGGAACGCCGTGCCGACGACGACGGTCGGCAGGACGAACGGCACCGTCACGACGGCGCGCAGGAGCTGTTTGCCGGGGAACTCGAAGCGCGCGAAGACGTAGGCACCGGGGAGCGCGATCAGCAGGGTGAGGGCGGTGGAGACGGCGGCCTGCCATGTCGTGAACCAGAGCACCTGCCCGATGTCGGGCCGGCTCAGTACGTCGCCGAATCTGCCCCAGTGCCAGGAGCCGTCGGCCTTCAGCCCGCGGCCGACGATCGCGGCGACGGGGTAGGCGAAAAAGACGCCGAAGAACGCGACGGGCACGGCCATGAGGCACAGCCGTCCGGCACTCCCCCGGCGCCGCGCCGCACGCACCGCGCCCTCGGCGTCCCCGCCCCGTATGCGGCCCGGCCCGCCCTTCCGCGCGGCGTCCGCGCCTACTTGACGACGAGTGAGGACCACGACTGGATCCACTCGTCACGGTTCTTGGCTATCTTCTCCGGAGCCACGGTCTGCGGCTTGTCGACGACGGCGCCGTGGTCGGTGAAGAGCGCGGGAAGCTTCGCACCGTCGACGACCGGATTCACGAACATGTTGAGCGGCATGTCCTCCTGGAAGGTCTTGCTCACCAGGAAGTCCAGGAGGGCCTTACCTCCCGCCTCGTTCTTCGCCCCCTGGAGCAGACCGGCGAACTCGATCTGGCGGAAGCAGGTCCCCGTGGCGACGCCGGTCGGCGCATCCTTCGGCTGGGGTTCGGCGTACAGGACCTCGACGGGCGGGCTCGACGCGTACGAGACGACGAGCGGGCGCTCCGCCTTCGCCTTCTTGCCGCCTGCGGAGCCCGAGAAGTCCTCGTTGTAGGCCTGTTCCCAGCTGTCGACGACCTGGACGCCGTTGGCCTTGAGCTTCTTCCAGTAGCCCTGCCAGCCGTCGTCCCCGTACGCGGCGACAGTGCCGAGGAGGAAGCCGAGGCCCGGCGAGGACTGCTCAGCGTTCTCGACCACAAGGAGGTCCTTGTAGGCGGGCTTCGTCAGGTCGGCGAAGGACTCCGGCGGCGTCAGCTTCTTGTCCGCGAAGTACGCCTTGTCATAGTTGACGCAGATATCGCCGGTGTCGACGGGCGTGACACGGTGCTCGGCGTCGTCGAGCCGTACGTCGGCGCGGACCTGGTCGAGGCCCTTCGCCTGGTGCGGCGTGAACAGGCCGTTGTCGAGAGCGCGCGAGAGGAGGGTGTTGTCGACGCCGAAGAAGACGTCGCCCTGCGGCGAACCCTTGGTGAGGATCTCCTTGTTGAGCGCCTCGCCGGCCTCGCCGCTCTTCAGCACCTTGAGGGTGTAGCCCGTCTTCTCGGTGAACTCCTTCAGTACGGAGTCCGAGGCGGCGAACGAGTCATGGGCGACAAGTGTCACGGTCTTGGCCTTCGTGCCGTCCGAGGATGTGGAGTCCTCTGACCCGCCGCCGCACGCGGCGAGCGTGGAGACTCCCAGCGCCGCGGCGACGGCGCCCACCGCCATCTTCTTCGTGGTACGCAACTGAATTCCTCCTGGGATGTCCAGGAGAAGACGCGGCCCTGCCCCGCACCGGCGGACCGGAGCGGGGCAGGGCGCAACAGCATGAGTGATGACCGAACTTCCTACCCAGAATGACCTGGGCAAGGTTCAGAGGGTCTGCGACCGTGAGGCTCTTCCCGAGCCTCTGCCGCACTCTCAGCGCTGTGGCGCTCCCCTGTCGGAATATGTAATTCGTTCGAAGCCCAGGGTACATGGACCCCAACGGGGCCCCTAGGCCGCGCTCAGCGCTCCGTCGCCGCCAGCTGACCGCAGGCCCCGTCGATCTCCTGACCGCGGGTGTCGCGCACCGTTACGGGCACCCCGTGGGAGGCGATGGCCTCGACGAAGGCCTTCTCGTCCTCGGGGCGCGAGGCGGTCCACTTCGAGCCGGGCGTCGGGTTGAGCGGAATCAGATTGACGTGCACCCGCTTCCCCTTGAGCAGCCGTCCCAGCAGATCACCCCGCCACGCCTGGTCGTTGATGTCGCGGATCATGGCGTACTCGATGGAGATGCGGCGGCCCGACTTCTCCGTGTACTCCCAAGCGGCGTCCAGCACCTCCCGCACCTTCCAACGGGTGTTGACCGGCACGAGGGTGTCGCGCAGTTCGTCGTCGGGCGCGTGCAGAGAGACGGCGAGACGACACTTGAAGCCCTCGTCGGCGAACCGCAGCATCGCGGGCACCAGGCCCACCGTCGAGACGGTGATGCCCCGTTGCGAGAGACCGAGACCGTCCGGCTCGGGGTCGGTCAGCCGGCGGATCGCCCCGACGACGCGGCGGTAGTTGGCGAGTGGTTCGCCCATGCCCATGAAGACGATGTTGGACAGCCGGGCGGGCCCGCCGGGGACTTCGCCGTCGCGCAGCGCGCGCATGCCGTCCACGATCTGGTGCACGATCTCCGCCGTGGACAGGTTGCGGTCGAGGCCCGCCTGCCCCGTGGCGCAGAACGGGCAGTTCATGCCGCACCCCGCCTGCGAGGAGATGCACATGGTGACCCGGTCCGGGTAACGCATCAGGACGGACTCGACGAGCGTGCCGTCGTGCAGTCGCCACAGCGTTTTACGGGTGGTGTCGTCGTCGCAGGAGATGTGCCGGACCACGGACATCAGGTCTGGCAGCAGCTCCGTGGCCAGCCTCGCGCGCGCGGCGGCCGGGATGTCCGTCCACTCGGCGGGGTCGTGCGCGAACCGCGCGAAGTAGTGCTGCGACAGCTGCTTGGCACGGAACGCTTTCTCGCCTAGCGACGCGACGGCCTCACGGCGCTCTTCCGGCGTGAGGTCGGCGAGATGCCTCGGCGGCTTCTTGGCGCCACGGGGCGCGACGAACGTGAGCTCTCCGGGGTTGGGCGGTGCCATGAGCTGTTTTCTCCTCGGTACGACGAGGCCGGTGTTCCCCGCCGGCTGCGGGAGGGACATGGGCACACTGCCGGTGCCAGGAGACCTCATGTGACGGGCTCCGCGACCGCGGAGCGCAGTAAGGCCCGCCGTCCAGGACGGCGGGCCTTACCAGGGTAACCGGTACGGACAGGGCTCAGCCCGAGCCGACGAAGACCACCAGCAGCAGCCACACCACCGGGGCCGTAGGCAGAAGCGAGTCGAGGCGGTCCATGATGCCGCCGTGACCGGGCAGCAGCGTGCCCATGTCCTTGATCCCGAGGTCCCGCTTGATCATCGACTCACCCAGGTCCCCGAGCGTGGCACTGGCCGCCACGGCGAGACCGAGCAGCAGCCCTTGCCACCAGGTGCCGTCCTCGATGAGGAACTGCATGCACAGCGCGCCGGCCGCCAAGGCGAACCCCACGGCGCCCAGGAGGCCTTCACGGGTCTTGCCGGGGCTGATGCGCGGCGCCAGTTTGTGGCTGCCGAAGCGCCAGCCGATCGCGTAGGCACCGGTGTCACTGACGATGGTCAGAACCAGGAACGTGAGCACACGCTGCGCGCCGTCGTCCGCCTTGAGCATCATCGCGACGAACGTCGCCAGGAAGGGCACGTAGAACGCCGCGAAAACACCCGCCGTCACGTCCTTGAGATAGCCCTCGGGCGGCTCCGTCATACGCCAGGCGAGCACGGCGAGCGCCGTGAGCGCCGTGGCGACCCAGGCGCCTTCCGCGCCCCGTACGTAGCCGGCGACCACCATCGCCGCACCACCGACCGCGAGCGGGACAAGGGGTGCCTTGATGCCCTTCTTCTCGTCGAGCCGGGAGGTCAACTCCCAGAGCCCGACGACGACGGCGACCACTATGACGCCGATGAAGACGGCCTTCACGATGAAGAGGGACGCCACGATCACCGCGCCAAGTCCCACACCGACACCTATGGCCGCCCGGAGGTCGCGGCCTGCCCGCTTCTTCGGCGGGGGTGGCGGAGGGGCGGACATGGGCTCCTGCGGCGTTTCGTCACGGAACAAGGGGCCGCCCGGCCGAGCAGCCCCCCGGTCGTCATCCTGGAACCCGCCGCTCGCGGGTACGTCGGGCACGATGGGCATGGGCCGAGTCTGCTGTGCGTCAAGCTCATCGTATGCGGGACCCGCCGGGGCAGCCCCCTGGTCAGGCGGTCCCCAGTAACCGGCAGTCGGCGGGGCCCCCCAGGAAGAGTCGTTCATCAGACCTCGAGCAGCTCGGCTTCCTTGTGCTTGAGCAGCTCGTCAACCTGGGCGACGTACTTCGCCGTGATGTCGTCGAGCTCTTTCTCCGCGCGGCGGCCTTCGTCCTCGCCGACCTCGCCGTCCTTGATCAGCTTGTCGATCGTCTCCTTGGCCTTGCGGCGTACGGAGCGGATCGAGATCTTCGAGTCCTCCGCCTTGGTCTTGGCGACCTTGATGTACTCCTTGCGGCGGTCCTGCGTGAGCTCGGGGAACACCACGCGGATGATGTTTCCGTCGTTGCTGGGGTTCACTCCAAGGTCGGAGTCGCGGATGGCCTGCTCGATGTTGCGCAGCGCGCTCTTGTCGAACGGGGTCACCACGGCCATGCGCGGCTCGGGCACCGAGAACGAGGCCAGCTGGTTGATCGGGGTCAGGGCACCGTAGTAGTCCGCCACGATCTTGTTGAACATCGCCGGGTGCGCACGACCGGTGCGGATCGCGGCGAAGTCCTCCTTGGCGACCAGGACGGCCTTCTCCATCTTCTCCTCTGCTTCGAGGAGGGTCTCTTCGATCACCACTTGCTCCTGCGTGTCTTGAGTGGGCCCGGTGTGCTTACAGGGCCGGCGGCACCTGCGTCGCGTCTTCTTCCTGCACGGTGTCCGACCGGCAGGGCTTTGTCCATCCCCGTGCGGGGCAGCCGGAGTTCAGGCCCGGGTGCCCTGATCGCTCACCAGCGTGCCGATCTTCTCACCCTTGACGGCGCGCGCGATATTGCCCTCCGTGAGGAGTTCGAAGACAAGGATCGGCAGCGCGTTGTCGCGGCAGAGAGTGACGGCCGTGGCATCGGCGACCTTGAGGTTGCGGGTGATCACCTCGCCGTACTCCAGCGCGTCGAACTTCACCGCGTCGGGATTGGTCTTGGGGTCGGAGTCGTACACCCCGTCCACGCCGTTCTTGCCCATCAGCAGTGCTTCGGCGTCGATCTCCAGGGCACGCTGGGCGGCGGTGGTGTCGGTGGAGAAGTACGGCATCCCCATGCCGGCGCCGAAGATGACGACGCGGCCCTTCTCCAAGTGACGTACGGCGCGCAGCGGGATGTACGGCTCGGCGACCTGCCCCATGGTGATGGCGGTCTGGACACGGGAGTCGATGCCTTCCTTCTCCAGGAAGTCCTGCAGGGCAAGGCAGTTCATGACCGTACCGAGCATGCCCATGTAGTCGGAGCGGGCCCGGTCCATGCCGCGCTGCTGGAGTTCGGCGCCGCGGAAGAAGTTGCCTCCACCGATGACGACGGCGATCTGCGCCCCGTCCCGTACGACGGCGCCGATCTCGCGGGCGATGGCGTGTACGACGTCGGGGTCGACGCCGAGCCCGCCCCCGCCGGCGAACGCCTCACCGGACAGTTTCAGCATGAAGCGCCCGGACTTCTTGCCGGGGTCGCTGTTGTCGTCGGTGGACTGGGTGGCGTCCGCGCGCTTGTTCATGGGGATCTCCTCGTGCACATACGAAGAAGGCCATTGCCGATGGGTCTGTGTCCCTAGCGGCAATGGCCTCCTCGTCAGATCTGCGGCCGTCCGGCGCGTGTTCGGCCGGCGGCTGCAGTAGACCCTAGCCGGGTCCACCGTCGATCGCGTACGACTGCGCTGTCCCGGGTGCTCGGTCCCGGGGCGGTGTCCGGAACGTCAGGCGCCGACGCGGATGCGCGCGAAGCGCTTCAGCGTGACACCGGCCTCGTCCAGGACCTTCCTGACGGACTTCTTGTTGTCCTTGGCGAACGGCTGGTCAAGGAGGGTGACCTCCTTGAAGAAGCCGTTGACACGACCCTCGACGATCTTGGGCAGCGCGGCCTCCGGCTTGCCCTCCTCGCGGGAGGTGGCCTCGGCGACGCGGCGCTCGTTCTCGACGACGTCGGCCGGAACCTCCTCACGGGTGAGGTACTTCGGCGCGAACGCCGCGATGTGCTGGGCGACGTCCTTGGCGACGGCGGCGACCGCCGCGTCGTCGACGCTGCCCTTCTCCAGCTCGACCAGAACGCCGACCTGCGGCGGGAGGTCGGGCATCGTGCGGTGCATGTACGTGCCGACGTAGCTGCCCTCGCCCTGGAACTGCGCGAAGCGGTCAAGGACAATCTTCTCACCGAGGTTGGCGTTGGCCTCGTCGACGAACGCCTGGACGGTCTTGCCGGGCTCGATCTCGGAGGCGCGCAGCGCGTCGATGTCGGCGGGGCTCGTCGCGGCCACGTGCGCGGCGAGCGCGCCGGCCGCGGCCTGGAACTTGTCACCCTTGGCGACGAAGTCCGTCTCGCACTTCAGCTCCAGCAGGACGCCGGAGGTGTTGTCGTCGGAGACGAGGGAGACGACAGCGCCGTTCTCCGCGCTGCGGCTCTCGCGCTTGGCGACGCCCTTCTGGCCCTTGACGCGAAGTACCTCGACGGCCTTGTCGACATCGCCGTCGGCCTCGACCAAAGCCTTCTTGCAGTCCATCATGCCGGCGCCGGTGAGCTCGCGGAGCTTCTTGACGTCAGCGGCGGTGTAGTTCGCCATGTCTGTGAATCTCTCTCGGAAGTCGAAGATCTACGGGTGGACGGCGGGGACCGTGGCCCCCGCCGTCAGCAACCGAACCCTTAGGTCAGGCCTTGTCGCCGTCCGCGGCCGGAGCCTCGGCGGCGGGGGCCTCGGCCGGAGCGGC
Organism: Streptomyces sp. NPDC058665; assembly: GCF_042714995.1. NCBI lineage: Bacteria > Bacillati > Actinomycetota > Actinomycetes > Kitasatosporales > Streptomycetaceae > Streptomyces > Streptomyces sp. NPDC058665. Next base: position 77,682 of record NZ_JBHXRX010000009.1, on the reverse strand, counting down.
GGCCTCTTCGGCCTGCTCGGCGTCGGCGACCTTCGCCGTCTCGGCGGAGGTCTGGACGTCGGCAGGCGTCTCGGCGGCGTCCGCGGACTTCTCGGCGTCGGCCTTCTTGTCGCCTTCGAGGAGGTCCCGCTCCCACTCGGCGAGGGGCTCGCCGGCGGCCTTCTCACCCGGCTTGGAGTCGCCGGTGGCGGCGCCGGAGCGGGCGATGAGGCCCTCGGCGACGGCGTCGGCGATCACGCGGGTGAGCAGGGTGACGGAGCGGATCGCGTCGTCGTTGCCCGGGATCTTGTAGTCGACCTCGTCGGGGTCGCAGTTGGTGTCGAGGATCGCGACGACCGGGATGTGGAGCTTGCGCGCCTCACCGACGGCGATGTGCTCCTTCTTGGTGTCGACGATCCAGACGGCGCTGGGCACCTTCTGCATCTCGCGGATACCACCGAGGGTCTTCTCCAGCTTGGCCTTCTCGCGGGAGAGGACCAGCAGCTCCTTCTTGGTGAGACCGGAGGCGGCCACATCCTCGAAGTCGATCTGCTCAAGCTCCTTCAGACGCTGAAGGCGCTTGTAGACGGTGGAGAAGTTGGTGAGCATGCCGCCCAGCCAGCGCTGGTTGACGTACGGCATGCCAACGCGCGTCGCCTGTTCGGCGATGGCCTCCTGGGCCTGCTTCTTCGTACCCACGAACATGATGGAACCGCCGTGGGCGACGGTCTCCTTGACGAACTCGTAGGCGCGGTCGATGTACGACAGCGACTGGAGCAGGTCGATGATGTAGATGCCGTTGCGCTCCGTGAAGATGAAGCGCTTCATCTTCGGGTTCCAGCGACGGGTCTGGTGACCGAAGTGGACGCCGCTTTCCAGCAGCTCCCGCATCGTGACGACGGCCATGGCCGTACTCCTTGAGGTACTCGGTTGTCGCGTCCGCCGGACGGCGGTCGCGCCTGACGCCCCGGAACGCTTTGCCACGAGGGACCGAGAAGCGCGGACACCGGCGAAGGCCGGCGGCGGGGCGTGCGAAGTCGATCCGGTGACCCGGATCGCCACAGGAAGTGTACGGGACCCGCACAGTGCCCCGCGACGGAGTGCGAGGGCGCCCGCAAGGGTGACGGAGATATACACAACGCGCCGGTTATCCACAGAACTCGATCATGATCCACTTGGATCCGCCGGATGCGGCAGCGTGAAGCACATGATCACTGTTCACGAGCTACTCATTCACGCCTCCGCCCCGACCTGCCGTCGTGGTCGGCGCGGGATCGTCTCCCGGTGCCTCTCCCTCGGCGTCGCCGCCCTGGCCGGGGTGGTGGCGACCGTCCTGTTCGGCCCTTCGCCCGACGCTCTGGCCGCGGACGACCAGGAGGCGAACACGGGCGCCGATGCCGGCGCCGAGCCGCCTCCGCCCCCTCCCGACGGCAGTACCGGTGCCCCCGCTGACGGCGCCGTCGGCGTCAGCGGCGACCGGGCCTGGCCTGTGGGGCCGCGACCGGCCGTTCTACGGGGGTGGGAACCGCCCGCGACGCCGTACGGCCCCGGCCACCGGGGCGTGGACCTCGCCGCCGCCCCCGGCACTCTCGTCCGAGCCGCAGCTCCCGGCCGGGTCTCCTTCACCGGCAGAGTGGCGGGGCGCGGCGTCCTCTCGATCACGCTGCCCAGCACCGGACAGCCTCCGCTGCGGACCACCTACGAACCGGTCACCGCGGTTGTCGCCGAAGGCGACGAGGTGAAGGCGGGCCAGGTCGTGGCAGTGGTGGGACCGGGACCGTTCCACTGCGAGGGCGGTTGCCTGCACTGGGGTCTGCTGCGCGGCGAGACCTATCTCGATCCGCTGTCCCTGCTTCCCGACGACCTGCTCGACGGAGGTCCGGCGCGACTGCTGCCGGTCTTCGGCGTCCCTGAACCGGCCGCCGCTCAGACGCCGGCCGGATCGCAGACACCGGCCGGATCACCGCCACCCGATCTGCCGGACGACGAGGCGATCATGGCCGAGGAAACCGCCGCCGCCGCGGCCGACGCCCTGCACGCCGCGGCCCTGCTCGCGGCGGCCGTGTGGGTACGGCATCGCAGCCGTACGGGAGTCAGGTACCGCGTACGCCTTGGAGCACCATGGACACCGCCGCCTCGGCGATCACCCCGGGGTCCTCGGCCGCGCTCAACTCGATCCGCCGCACGGCGGCGTCCACAACGCCCTGGAGCAGCATCGCGGCCAGCCTCGGCTGCTCGTGGCCCAGCTCCGAGAGGGCATCGACGATCATCGCGATGAGGCCACCGTGCGCGGCCCGGATCTTCTCCCGAGCACCAGCGTCGAGTTCGCTCGCGGAGATGGCGACTACCGCGCGATGACGGCGGTCGCCGACGAGGCTCAACTGCCTGCGCACATACGCTTCGATCTTGGTCTCGGGGGTCGGCGCGTCCGCCATGGCGAACTCGATCTCGGCGGCCCAGACAGGGAAGTCGACGGCGCAGAGCTCTTCGACGACGGCCGCGCGCGAACGGAAGTACTCGTAGACCGATGACCTGGCGAGACCCGTGCGTTCGGCGAGGGCGGGGAAAGTCAACGCCTCCGTACCGCCTTCGGACAAGAGGGAGCGTGCGGCGTCCAGCAGGGCGCCGCGCTGCATGGTCCGGTGCTCGGCCACGGAGGCCGCTCGAATCCTGGGCACGGACCCACTCTACGGCGGAGGCCGCTCGCACAGGTGGGGCAGGGACGATTCAGCGCCCCGCGTCGGCCAGTTTGGCGCGGAGCTGGAGCACGGACTTGGTGTGGATCTGACTGACGCGGCTCTCGGTGACGCCGAGGACGTTGCCGATCTCCGCCAGCGTGAGCCCCTCGTAGTAGTAGAGGGTGACGACGGTCTTCTCGCGCTCGGGAAGGGTGTTGATGGCGCGGGCCAGCAGGCGTCGCAGTTCGCGGTCCTCGGCGACCTCGACGGGGTTGTCGGCCGCCGTGTCCTCCAGCGTGTCCATCAGACTGAGCCGGTCGCCGCCTTCCCCACCCACATGCAGCAGTTCCTCCAGAGCGACGACGTTTGCGAGCGACAACTGGCTGAAGACGGCGTGCAGTTCCTCCACCGCGATGCCCATCTCGGCGGCCACCTCCGCCTCCGACGGGGTCCGTCGCAGTTGCGCCTCCAGGGTCGCGTAGGCCCGCTCGACGGCCCTGGCCTTCTGCCGTACGGAGCGCGGGATCCAGTCCAGCGCGCGCAGTTCGTCGATCATCGCGCCCCGGATGCGTGTGATCGCGTAGGTCTCGAACTTGATCGACCGCTCGATGTCGAACTTCTCGATCGCGTCGATGAGCCCGAAGACCCCGGAGGAGACGAAGTCCGCCTGCTCGACGTTGGACGGCAGTCCCACACTCACCCGGCCGGCGACGTACTTCACCAGCGGCGAGTAGTGCAGGATCAACTGCTCACGCAGCCGCTCGTTACCCGTGGTCTTGTACGACCGCCACAGGGTGTCGAGGGCCGAGGGGGCGGAGGGTCGCACTTCGCCGCGGGCCGCTGGGGGCCCCACGGGGGACGCCGCCGCACGGTCGGACCCGGAGGTGTGCTGGGGCATTCGTTGCCTTGAGCCGTTCTGCCGTGAAGTGAGGTGAGGTATGTCTGGGCCGGATTCCTGGTGAGCGTAGCGTGACAGTGCGGTCGCGGTGCGCGAGGAGGCGGGGCTGATACCTGTCCGGACAGGCCCTGTCCGACGCCGCCGGGCCTTCGCGATCGGGCGCCGACACCGCGCGTATCGGCGCCTGTCGCGCCGCCGGGAGAACTGCGAAGGTCATCTGCCTCACCTTTTCACCCGAATGCCCCAGGTCAAGGACCGGCTCGCCGCGCACCGCCGCCACGTGTGGTCGGTGGCGTCAACTGCCAGAGGTCGCCGTGCCGTTCGACGAACCCGAGGGAGTGAAGTTCGTACAGCTTGCCGAGAGCCTCGTCGGCCGTCGTCGCGGCCTCCCGCGCGATGTCCCGCCCGCCGACGGATCCACGCGCGGGCAGCGCGTCGAGAATCCGCCTGCCGAGGGGATCGAGCAGGTCCCTGGCCAGGACGGGGCCGCGCCGGGCTGGTGCGAGGTCGCCCATGTCCCCCACCAGTTCGGCCACTTCGGCGGCGTCGGTGACCAGCACGCCTTCGCCGCGCAGCAGTTCGTGCACCCCGGCGGAGAGCCCGCTCGTCGCCGGGCCTGGCACCCCCATGGTGAACCGCCCGAGCCGCTGCGCGCTGCGGGCGGTGACCAGCGAACCGCTGCGGTACTCGGCCTCCACCACGACCGTCCCGCGGGTGAGCGCGGCGATCACACGGTTGCGGAGGACGAACCTGCTGCGCGTCGGATGATCACCGGGTGCCAGCTCTCCCACGACCAGGCCCTGCGCCGCGATGCGGCGTACGAGCTCGGCGTGGCCCGGCGGATAGACCACGTCGACACCGCAGGCGAGGACGGCGACAGTCGCGCCGTCCACGGCGAGTGCACCACGGTGGGCGGCTCCGTCGACTCCGTACGCGGCACCCGATGTCACCACCCAGCCCCGCTCGGCCAGACCCGATGCGATGCTCGCCGCCATGTGCGCCCCGTACGGCGTGCAGGCCCTGGCTCCCACGACGGCGACGGAACGCAGTGCCCAGAACCTCAGATCGGGCTTGCCGCGCACCCACAGGCCGATGGGGCGCGACATTCCCAGGTCGTCGAGCTGGGTCGGCCATTCCTGGTCGCCGGGGCAGACGAACCGGCCGCCCATCCCCGCGACGACGGACAGATCCCGCTCGGGAGCGGCCGCCGCCGCGCGTGCCCGAAGGCCGCTGATACGACGTGGACCGACTTCACCCAAGGCCTCGCAGTCGGTCCCGCCGGGCGAGGTGAGAAGGTCCATCAGCCCCCGGGCGCCGTACTTGCGCAGCCACCGGCCGCCGTTCTCGTCGCCCGGCTCGATCACGCGCGTGAGAGCGGCCCGCGCCAGTCGCTCGCCGGCATCTGCTCCCGCTCCGGCCACGGTTACGGCTTCGGTCCCGGCGGTCATGAGATCCCTCCGACCGTGGCCCCGGCGCCCCGTCCGATGCCGGTGCGCAGCTCCAGCGCCAGGCCCACGTCCCGGCCGTCGGGACGGTCCCGTCCGGCGAGGTCCGCGACTGTCCATGCGACCCGCAGCACCCGGTCCAGGCCGCGCGCGGTGAGCAGGCCCCGTTCCAGGTCGCGCTCGGCGGCGTCGAGCGCTCCGGGCGCGGTGACCCATCGCGTACGCAGTTCGTGACCGGGCACTTCGCTGTTGACCGTCCACGGCGTCCCCGCCAGCCGCTCCGCCGAGCGCAGCCGGGCCTCCTTGATCCGCCCGGCGACAACCGCCGTGGTCTCACCCCGGCCGCCCTGGCCCATCAGATCGGCGCGGTGCACCGGCTGGACCTCCACCCGTAGGTCGACCCGGTCGAGCAGTGGACCGGACAGACGCGACTGGTAACGGCGGATCGCCGAAGGCGGGCACTCGCACCCGGCACCGTGCAGGGTGTGCCGCCCGCAGGGACACGGGTTGGCAGCGAGGACCATCAAAAAACGGGCGGGCAGCCGTACGACTCCGGCGCTGCGCGCGATGACCACCTGCCCCGATTCGAGGGGCTGGCGCAGCGCGTCGAGAGCCTTGCCGGAGAATTCCGGCGCCTCGTCCAGAAAGAGCACGCCCTTGTGCGCCAAGGACACCGCTCCCGGCCTCGCCAGCCCGTTGCCGCCGCCGACAAGGGACTGCATGGTCGCCGAATGGTGCGGGGCGCAGTACGGCGCCGTACGTACGAGTGGTTCGCCGGGCGGCAGAATCCCGGCGACCGAGTGCACCGCCGTGACCTCGACGGACTCCTGTCTCGTCAGAGGTGGCAGCAGTGCCGGCAGCCGCTCAGCCAGCATCGTCTTGCCCGCTCCTGGCGGGCCCTGCAGGAGCAGGTGGTGCCCGCCCGCCGCAGCGACCTCCAGAGCCGTACGCGCCGCCTGCTGTCCCGCCACGTCGGCGAGGTCCGGGCAGTGCGCGTCCCGCGCGAAGCCGGGAGCCAGGCCCGTCCCCACCCCGGCGCCGGGCACCATGAGACCCGCGAGCATGGGATCCGGACGGCCCTCCTCAGTGACCGTCGGCTCGTCTGGCACCGGTTCGCCGGTCAGGACGGCGATGAGCTGGCGCAGACTCCGTACGCCGAGGACCGAGACTCCCGGCACCAATGACGCCTCGCCCGCTGTCTGCTCCGGCACGACCACCTGGTGATAGCCCGCCTCGGCAGCCGCGAGGACGGCCGGGAGGATGCCCCGTACCGGACGGACCCTGCCGTCGAGCCCCAACTCCCCGATCAGGACCAGATCGGCGATGGCACGTGGCTCGATACGCTCGGCCGCGCCCAGCACGGACACCGCGACAGCAAGATCGAAACCGGATCCGCTCTTGGGTACGGAAGCGGGACTGAGCCCCACCGTGAGCTTCTTCTGCGGCCATTCCGCGCCGGAATTCACGACGGCGGCCCTGACCCTGTCCCGGCTCTCCGACAGGCTCTTGTCCGGCAGACCGACCAGGGTGAAGGCGGCCACGCCCGGTTCGAGATCCGCCTGGACCTCCACCACCACGCCCTCGACGCCGACCAGCGCCACCGAACACGCACGCGCGAACCCCATCAGGCCACCCCCCGGGCGTGCTCGATCACGGGAGCGCCGCGCCTGGGCAGCACCACCCCGATCAGATCGATACGAACGCCGCCAGGGGGCGGTCCACCGAACGCATCGAGCCAGCAGGCCGCGAGGCGCCTGAGCCTGTCCACCTTCACAGGCGTCACCGCCGCCATCGGGTGCTCGAACGAGCCTCCGCGACGGGTCTTCACCTCACAGAAGACCAGCACATCCCCGTCGCGGGCCACGATGTCGATCTCGCCCGTCCTGCCGCACCGCCAGTTTCGGTCCAGCACGGTCATCCCGGCCGCCGCCAGCCGCCGAGCGGCCAGTCCTTCGCCGTACCGCCCGAGTGCCCCCGTCGCGTTCATGTCGGCACCACCTCCGGCACCGACTCTGAGCCGAAAATCCGTACTAAGTGGATCTTGGTGGACAACTCACCAATTGTGGATAACTCCGTCACCCACCAGCGCACCAGGAATCACACACGCCCCGGGAGTCACAGAAACCGCAAGCACCCCAAGCCCTCACCCGACCGGCCACACCGCCAGCACCGGAACCGCCCACACCACCCGCATCAGCCACCCGGACACCCCCGCCTCCCCATCAGCCCGTCAACCCCTTCAGCCGCTCGGCAGCTCCAGGTCGCTCTTGTTCAGCTCCTCGATGTTCACGTCCTTGAACGTAAGCACTCTCACCTGCTTGACGAACCTCGCCGGCCGGTACATGTCCCAGACCCACGCGTCCGCCATCGAGACCTCGAAGAAGACCTCGCCCTGCACGGAGTGCACCTGCATCTCGTAGTCGTTGGTGAGATAGAAGCGTCGTTCGGTCTCGATCACGTATTTGAAAAGACCGACGACATCGCGGTACTCCCGGTAGAGCTTCAGCTCCATCTCGGTCTCGTACTTCTCGAGGTCCTCGGCGCTCATGGCATGTTCCCCTTCAGCCGTACGTCCCCCTATTGTGCTCCGGCCCCACGCGCCCCTAGACGGTTTCAGAGGCGAGAACCACCGGCGCACCCGGAGGACCCTCGTCGAGCAGCGTGCGCAGCAGCCCGGCGAGCCTGGTCGGATACACCGTCTCACGGGCCGTCGACAGTTCGGCGGAGGTCCACCACCTCAGCTCCGCGACACTGCGCCGCTCCAGCTCCGTCAGCCCTTCGACGCTGGTCTCGGTCTGCGCCGTACGTGCCAGGAAGTACCACTCGTCCTGATCCCAGCGCCGCCCGTCGAACGGAAAGGAGCAGGTACGCCGCCAGAGAACCGGCCCGAGCTCGACCTCTGTGATGCCCGTCTCCTCGGCCAGCTCGCGCAGCGCGGCCTCCTGCCGCGTCTCATCGCCCTCCAGGCCGCCGCCGGGAGTGAACCACCAGTCGTTCGCCGGGTCGCCCGGCTCGTACCCGCGCATCAGCAGGATCCGGTCGTCCGGGTCCAGCAGCACGACCCGTGAGACCTTTCGGAAGCCGTCACCGGACACCGGTCGACACTCCTCCATCGGTCCGCCCCGTCGGCCCCGTACGCCACGGCCTGCCCAGCCTCCGTACGACAGGCCCGTAGGCCGCGCCGCCCAGGATCAGCAGCGCCCCGAGGAGCGCCGAGCCCACCACCAGCATCACCGGCCCCGGCTTCGAGACCCCGCCGGGCAGCGCCGCGAAGCCGTCCGGGCGCTCGATCAGGCTGCCCAGCGGCCACGCCACGGCGTCGATCCGCGCCGTCACCGTCGACCTCGGCACCGACCCCTGCCCCTGGTCCTGAAGGTGCACCCGTGAGTCCAGCGACCCGCTGCGTTCGTCGCCGAGAAGGAACAGCTGTCCCTTCGGGACAGTCGCCCCGAAGCCGGTGGTCGACGCGAGTCCGCCCGGCATCTTCTGTACGTACGGTTCGTCGATCGCTTTCCCATTGACAGTGAGGCGCCCCTCGGCGTCGCAACAGGCGACCTTGTCGCCCCCGACGCCGACGACCCGCTTCACCATCGGCATGTCGCCCCACTGCGCGTCGTTGAAGACCACGACATCGCCCCGTCGCACGTCGTCGCCGGATATCCGCTGCGCCAGGACCCGGTCACCGGCCTGCACCGTCGGATCCATCGAGTCGGTCGGCACGGTGTACGGCTGGTACTCCACCGCTCCCCAGACGAAGCCGCCGAGGAAGAGCACACAGCCGACGGCCACGGCCAGCCCCGACAGCAGATTGCCGAGGCCGCCGTGGCCGCCGTTCGTACGTCCTGTTCCGCTCATCCCAGCCGTCCCCCGTCCCGGAGAATCACCGCCGCCGGATCGGCGATCTGGGACGGCACCCTACCCGGCGGTACGGCCGCGGGTCAGCCTACGCCTGCGCCAGAACACCAGCGGTACGGCGCCGGCCACACCGAGCACGGCCGGAGCCCCCGTCGCCACCGCGGACGCCGCGCTGAGGCCCGACTGGTCGAAGGTGTCGGGCACGGGCAGCGTCGACAGCCGGTTGAGCGGCCAGGCGATGACGATCGCGCGGCCGACGACCTCGTCGGTGGATACGGTGCCGTGACCGGGCAGCTCTTGGTGGTAGCGGGAGTCGAGCGAATTCTGCCGGTGGTCGCCCATCACCCAGATCCGGCCGTCGGGCACCGTGATCGGCCCGAAGGGCTCGTCGTCACAGGCCGTGTTCCCAGGGAAGATGTACGACTTCTCGTCGAGCGACTTCCCGTTGACCTGGACGCTGCCGCCCTTCTTGCACTCCACCGTGTCGCCGCCGACCGCGATGACCCTCTTGATGAGGTCCTTCTCCTCGGACGACGGCATGAGACCGATGAAGCTGAGGAACTTCTGCGCCACGTTCGGCTCAGGGGCCTGCGTGCTGTCGAGCCAGCCGCCCGGGTCGTGGAAGACCACGACCTCGCCGCGCTCGGGCTCCGCGCCGAACCACGGAGTGAGCTTGTCCACGAGCACACGGTCACCACGCTGCAGGGTGTCCTGCATCGAGTCCGAGGGGATCGAGAACGCCTGCACCAGGAAGGTCTTGATCAGCAGCGCGAGCAGCAGCGCGATACCGATCAGCAGAGGCAGTTCCTTCCAGAAGGAGCGCTGCTTCTTCACGCCCGTGGCCCCGTCGTCACCGGGGTCGCCGTCCGGCTGCTCCATCATCTGGTCCCGCATGTCTGCGGACGCGCCTGCGGATGGGGTCTCCGCGGCGGAACCGGCAGGACCGAGGGGAGGCTCGGCAAGCTGCTCGGGCCTGTCCTCGGGCTCACCGTGTCCGGATCGTGCGCCGACGGCCAAATCCCCCACGTCCACTCCTCACTCCGTACAACTGCCCGCTCCGGAGACGGAGCAGGCCCACTACTCCCATAACGAGCGGGAGTTCCGCAGGGGTCGGGAGCAGGATCATTCCGTTCGGATCCTGAGAGGACACACTATTCGACGGGCCGAGCGCGGTGGTCGGTGCGGCGCGCGGGTCCGGTACGGAGGCGTACGTGTCCGGCTCCTCCAGCCGCCGCCAGTGGCCCAGCGGCCAGGCAATGACGACGGCCCGTCCCACGACCCCTTCCTCCGAGACGGTGCCCCGGAACTCCTCGTCGAGGTGGAAGCGCGAGTCGGCCGAGTTCGACCGGTGGTCGCCCATCACGAAGATCCGCCCCTTCGGCACCTTCACCTCGAAGTCGAGCTTCGACGGGGGGTTGCCGGGATTCAGATACGGCTCCGTCAGCGGTACGCCGTTGACGACGACGCGCCCGTCCTGGTCGCAGCACTTCACGGTGTCGCCGCCCACGGCGACGACACGCTTGATCAGGTCCTGCTCGTCGGCGGACGGCAGCAGTCCGATGAAGGTGAGGGCCTGCTTGACCTGCTTGATGACGACAGGGTCGTCCGGGGGCGGCGTGGTCTCCTCCTGGAGCCACCCGCCAGGGTCCTTGAACACGACGACGTCGCCGCGCTGGGGGCGGGAGCCGAACCAGGGCGTCAGCTTGTCCACCAGCACCCGGTCGTCGATCCGGATCGTCTGCTCCATCGAGCCGGAGGGGATCACGAAGGCCTGGACGAGGAAGGTCTTGAGCACGAGGGCGATCAGCAGCGCCACGGTGATCAGGAGCGGGATCTCCGTCATCGCGGAGCGGCGACGGCGCCGTTTCACCCTGCGGGCGAGCCTGCGCCGCTCCGCGCGCCCCGGCAGGGCGCGTCCTGTGGTGGGTCTGGTGCCTGTCGGCAGCCGGGTGTCGGACCGGTGGCCCCCGGGCCGTCCTCGGTTACCCATGGGCGCCGTCCGGGCCTCGTACGTCCCTGAAGGCGTCGGTGCCCTCCAGCGAGTCCCACCGGCCCGCCGGCCAGCCGATCCAGTCCACGCGCCCGATGACCTTGTCGACGGGCACCGTGCCACCCCCGGGCTCGCCCAAGTGGTCACGTGAGTCGCGGGAGTTGCTTCGGTGGTCGCCCATCACCCAGAGGGTGCCAGAGGGTACGACGATGTCGAAGGGCACGCTCGACGGCGCGTCGCCGAAGTAGAGGTACCGCTCGTCGATCGCCCGGCCGTTCACCTCGACCTTGCCCCCCTCGTCGCAGCAGACCACCCGGTCGCCCCCCACGCCGATCACGCGCTTCACGAAATCGGTCTCGGCGGGCTCGGCGAGACCGAGGGCCGAGGCCGCCCCGTGCGCCAGCCCCGTGACGGGGTTCTCCCGCGCCGGCTCCTGGACGAACGACCCGGTGCCGTCGAAGACGACCACATCACCGCGCCGCGGCTCGGTACCGAAACGGTACGCCAACTTGTTGACAAGCACCCTGTCCCCGACCTGGAGGCCCGGCTCCATGGAGCCGCTGGGGATCAGGAAGGGCTGCACGACGAAGGCGCTGAACAGCAGGAGAGAAGCCGTGCCCAGTACGCCGAGCACCGCGGCCCGGCGCCACGACAGGGCACGCAGAAATCCCGGGAGACCCCGCGTACGCACGGAGCGCGACCCCTCTTCCTCCCCTGTGGCGGGTGTGGAAGAAGGGCCGCGCTCCATGTGCTGTGGTTCGGTGTCCATCGGGCCCAGAGCTTATCCGGCCGTCCTGTGGAACCGTGCGCGAGTTCGAGCCTCGGCTCAGTTGTCGCGCTTCTCCTTGATCTTCGCAGCCTTGCCGCGCAGCTCACGGAGGTAGTAGAGCTTGGCGCGACGTACGTCACCACGGCTCACGAGCTCGATCTTCTCGAAGATCGGGCTGTGCACCGGGAAGGTGCGCTCGACGCCGACGGAGAAGGAGACCTTGCGGACCGTGAAGGTCTCACGGACACCCGAGCCCTGCCGGCGGATGACGACACCCTTGAACTGCTGGATACGGGAGCGGTTGCCCTCGATGACACGTACGTGGACGTTCACGGTGTCGCCGGGACGGAAAGCGGGGAGGTCGCTGCGGAGCGACGCCGCGTCGACGGTGTCGAGCAGGTGAGCCATGATGGTCTGCTTCCTCGCTGATGCCACAGGTCATCAACGGAATGTCGAAAGGAAAGTTCGGAGCGCCGTTCGCGTCGGGTGGGCGTCGTTCCCCCTGTGGCAGGGGCGCGCACCGGACGTACGGCAGCGGCTCATTCTTCCACGGCCTCGGGCCTGCGCCAAAATCGGCCACCGGGCTCCGGCGCCCAGCCCATGATGGACAGCATCTCGCGGTCCTTCTTGTCGAAGGCCGCCGCGTCACAACGCTCGATCATGTCGGGCCTGTTGAGGGCCGTACGACGCAGAGCCTCGTCCCGCCGCCACCTCGCGACCTTGCTGTGATGACCGCTGAGGAGAATGTCCGGAACAGCTCGCCCGCGCCACTCCGGGGGCTTCGTGAACACCGGTCCTTCCAGCAGGTCGGCCATCGCGCCGGGGGCGAACGAGTCGTCGCGATGGGACTCCGCGTTGCCCAGGACGCCGGGCAGCAGCCGCGCCACGGCCTCCATGACGACCAGTACCGCCGCCTCGCCGCCCGCCAGGACGTAGTCGCCGATGGACACCTCGTACACCGGCATCCGCGTCGTGTACTCGTCGACGACGCGGCGGTCGATGCCCTCGTACCTGGCCGGGGCGAAGAGCAGCCACGGCCGCTCGGAAAGCTCGACGGCGAGTTCCTGGGTGAAGGGGCGGCCGCTGGGCGTGGGAACGACCAGGACGGGGCGGTGCGCACCCGCCTCGTAGCCGTCCGCGATCGTCTGATCGAGGGCGTCGCCCCAGGGGTCGGTCTTCATGACCATCCCCGGGCCGCCCCCGTACGGGGTGTCGTCGACCGTGTTGTGCCGGTCGTACGTCCAGGCGCGCAGATCGTGGACATGGACGTCGAGGCGGCCACGCGCGCGTGCCTTGCCGACGAGGGAGACGTTCAGCGGTTCGAGGTACTCCGGGAAGATCGTGATCACGTCCGCCCGCAGGGTGGGGGCGTAAGTCATGACGGATCGCCCTTGCCCGCGCCGTCGTCGCCCCCACCGTCTGCGCCGACGTCGGCATCACCGTCGGTGTTACCGGCGACGACAGCGTTGTTGTCGATGAGGCCGGGCGGCGGGTCGATCACGGCCTTCTGCTCGGCGAGATCGATCTCGGTCACGATCTCCTCGACGAAGGGGATCATGACTTCCGTGCCGTCGGGCCGCTCCACGATGAACAGGTCCTGCGACGGAAGGTGTGTGATCTCGGTGATCCGCCCGACCTCGGTCCCGTCCGCCAGGACGACGTCCAGGTCCATGAGCTGGTGGTCGTAGTACTCGTCCGGGTCCTCCGGCATGTCCCGCGGGTCCACCTCGGCGATGAGCAGGGTGTTGCGCAGGGCCTCCGCGCCCGTACGGTCGCTCACCCCGGCGAAGCGCAGCAGCAGCCTGCCGCTGTGCACCCGGCCGGTCTCGATCGTCAGGGGGCCCGCGGAGGCCGGTTCGGTGGCCAGTACGGCTCCGGGGCCGAGCCGCAGCTCGGGCTCGTCCGTACGTACCTCGACGGTGACCTCGCCCTTGATGCCGTGGGCACGGCCGATCCGCGCGACTACCAACTGCACTTGCACACGCCCCTGTTCTCCAACTTCTGTCTTCTACGACTGCTGCCGTGGTTTCCGCGGCACGGCGACGGAGCGAGCCCCGGCGCCGCGACGCCGCGGCGTGCCGCGTCCGCACCGCGAAGACGACAAAGACCGGGGAGGGCCATGGCCCTCCCCGGCCCGTGCCGGTTCACAACTCTGTCAGCGGACCTGATCCACGTCGACGAGATCGACTCGGATGCCACGGCCGCCGATCGCGCCCACGACGGTGCGCAGGGCGCGTGCGGTGCGGCCGTTGCGGCCGATCACCTTGCCGAGGTCGTCGGGATGGACCCGTACCTCGAGCACACGGCCACGGCGCAGGGTGCGTGAGGCGACCTGCACATCGTCCGGGTTGTCGACGATGCCCTTCACGAGGTGCTCGAGAGCCTCCTCGAGCATGCTCAGGCCTCGGTCGGCTCAGCGGCGGGCGCCGAAGCAGCGGCGTCGTCGTCCGCCTTCTTGTCGGCCTTCTTCGCCTTGGGGGTGATGGCGTCACCCTTGGGCTCGTCGCCGTCCTTGGCGAGGGACTCGAAGAGGGCACGCTTGTCGGCCTTCGGCTCCGGCTGGAGCAGCGGCGCCGGCGCGGGCAGGCCCTTGTGCGCCTGCCAGTCGCCCGTGAGCTTGAGGATCGCGAGGACCGGCTCGGTCGGCTGGGCGCCGACGGACAGCCAGTAACGCGCGCGATCCGAGTCGACCTCGATGCGCGACGGGTTCTGCACCGGGTGGTACAGGCCGATCTCCTCGATGGCCCGGCCGTCACGGCGGGTGCGGGAGTCGGCGACGATGATGCGGTAGTGAGGCGAACGGATCTTGCCCAGACGCTTCAGCTTGATCTTGACTGCCACGGAAGTGGTCTCTCCTGGATCTTGACGTGGTTGGGCACATCGGCATGCCGCGTGGGGTTGCGGTACTCGTGTGCCCGATGGACGCGTCAGCCGGAGGAGAGAGGGGTCCTGTGCGACTGTCGAGTACAGCTGGTCATTGTGCCACACGCCTCGGGCGCGCCGCGCCCCGCCCGACCGGAGCTGCCCGCTCCTGAACGGGGCGGCTCCGGTGCGTGCGGGCGGCCGAGGACTCGGCCGCCGCGGCCGGGCGGGCGGGCGACGTAGGTGCTCAGCCGGCAGCGGCGACCGCTTCCGGAATACGGAACGGCTTGCCACAGCCGCCGCAGACGATCGGGGCCTGGGCCAGGACCGACGGGACCACGCGCACGTTGCGCCCGCAGTCGCAGACAGCCTTCACTCGCACCCCGCCGCCCGACGAGCCGTGCCGCGCGGCGGGACCGCGGAAGCTGCGCTCGGTGTCGGACGTCGTCGCGACCGTGTGCGCCGCGAGGGCGCGCTGGAGCCGTTCGATCGTCGGCCGATAGCGCCGTCTCGCCTCGGGGTTGAGCGATACCAGGGAGAAACCGCTGCTGGGATGCGGCTCCTCGGAATGGTCCAGGCCCAACTCCTCGGCGATCGCGAGGAATCGGCGGTTGTGGTAGCGGCCCGCTCGGGAGGTGTCGCGGACACCTCGGGCGGCGGCGATGCCATGGACTGCCTCGTGAAGCAGTCGCTCGAAGGAGAGCTCGGCGCCGCAGGCGGACGACGATTCTCCGATCAGGGACTCGGGCGCGGCAAGATCCGGCAGCTCGGTGTGGTGCCGCTGAATCTCGGCCCACGCCTGCGCCAGCTCTGCGGCGAGAACAGGTGGTGTCGTGCTCACGTCGTGAACAACGAGCCGGGGCCCTCCCGGGTTCCATTCCGGGGCATCCCAAATATTTTGCACGTACCCGTCAGTTGCCATTGATGCGTCCTGACGAGGGCGGGTGCGTAGATCTGCGGAGAAGGCTCGCTTCTCGCCCCAAGGCGGTACGTAGTAGCGCCTACGTCTGTACGTGTACGAGAAATACGTACACCCGATCGAGACACGGTTCGCGATCGCTCCCCGGCTGCCACGCCGATGGGCTCGTCGCTCCGGCCTGCGCAACCGCGCGGGGCCCACAAGAACGACAGTAACGGGCGCCCCAGCGATCCGCGGCATCGGCCCCGGTCGGGGCAGGTCGAGCGGATTCGTCCGATACCGGCACGGGTGGTGGGGAGTTGGCCGATCCCGACCCCGCGCCCTCACCCTTTCGGCTCAAGCTCGACGGATGCCCGCCCACGGTCCTCATACGCCTGTTCCGCCTTGCCCGTACGGGCTCCGCGCGCCTCAGGAAGACCCCGCGCCGACACCCCCACGGGGCGCGACCGGGGGCGATTCGGAGCAGGCTCGCACCGTAGGAAGACGACGTCCGGTGAGAGCGATTATCTGTGCGCCGGGGCGCACCACCGGAGTGCACAAGCATTGCCCGCGAACCACTGGACGCGGGCACAGATGCGGAGTTCCCTGGCATACGGGGGATGAAGGCGCGCACGTACACGGGGGCTGTCAATCAGGGCACCAGGACCTCTCGCCGGATTGGGGCGCTATCCATGACTCGTACGCTCGTCGAGCACGGCCAGCAGCAGGTGAATGCCGCCTCGTCAGACCCTTCCAAGGAGGCGGGCGGTCGCGCCCGCGACTGGGCCGAGATCCAGGAACGCATGCTGGTGCCTCTTTACGAGGCGGTGTACGAGCGTTTGGAGGTCGGCCCCGGCACACGGCTGCTGGGCCTCGGCTGCGGCTCGGGGCTGGCGCTGCTGATCGCCACCGCCCGGGGCGCCGAAGTCACCGGCGTGGACGCCGACCAGGAGCGCGTCGCGCTGGCCCGTGAGCGGCTCGTCCCCGACGAGCGCCCCGTGGCGGCGCACGCGAACCCGTCCGCGGCGCTCGGAGGCTCCGCAGCGCCGGGAAGATCCGTGGCCGGCCCGTCGAGGGCGTACGGCGGCCGGAGCCAGGCGCGCGTACTGACGGGCGGCGCGACCGCCGTCCTGGAGGCTGAGCGCCCCATCTACGACGTGATCACGGCGTTCCAGCCCATCGGCGTCGTCGGCGACGATTCGGACGGGCTCGGACCCGCACTCGCGGAGGCGGTGCCCATGGCGGGCCGTGGCACTCCCGTGGTCGTCGCCGGCTGGGGCCCGCCGGAGCGCTGCGCGACGTCCGGCGTCCTGCGGGTCGCCGGGCGCCTGACGGAGCGGCTGCGCAAAGGGGGCGGCTACCGTCCGCCGCTCAGGGACGACCTGGAGGATGTGGCGGCGCGGGCCGGACTGAAGCCCGACGGTTCGGGGCGCGTGTCCTGCCCGTTCGGCTACGCGGGGATGGAGAGCGCGCTGCGCGGGCTGCTGTCGACCGGCGCGTTCGACGAGGCGGTGCGGGCGACGGATCAGTCTCAGGTGGAGAAGGAGATAACGGAGGCGCTCCACCCGCATGTACGTCGCGACGGCACCGTATGGATGCCGAACGTGTTCCGTTACCTGATCGCGCGCACGCCCTGACGCGTACCGCGCGCTGATCGCACGACAGGCTTGAGTACGACGCGCGACGCCGCCGCCGAACACCGCGGCGGCGCCGGTAGTTCTGTGAGCAGTCCGGCGAGGCGGCCTCCGTACCGAGGTCGGTGGCGATCTGCTGAGCGATAGCCACGGGAGACACCGGCCAGAACACTCTTGTCAGTATCCAGAATCCTGGTTACTGTCCCTTCTGTGACCGGCTTCGACGAACGCTTCCTGACCCGCAACGGCCTCGCCGCCCAGCAGCTCGCCGCCCTGCTGCTCAACCACGAGCCGGACACCCGCCTGCCCCGTGTGCGTGACTTCGCCGAAGAGCTGGGCGTCGGGAACGGCACCGTTCAGGCCGCGCTCCAGCTCCTGGAGACGGCGGGCGCGATCCGTACGACGGCGCGCGGTCACCTCGGTACGTTCCTCGTCGACTCCGACCGTTCGGTCCTCTGGCGACTCTCGGGGCTCGGCACGCTCCTGGCGGCGATGCCGCTGCCGTACTCGCACCGTTACGAGGGTCTGGCCACCGGACTGCGCGCCGCGTTCGAGCAGGCCGGGGCGCCCTTCGCGATCACTTTCATGCGCGGCGCCGGAGCCCGCACCACCGCCCTGGTCGAGGGCAAGGTCGACCTGGTGGTCCTCTCGCGCTTCGCCGCGGACCGGCTGATCGAGGAGCGCCCCGTCGAGCTCGTCGCGGACCTCGGACCCGCGACGTACGTCGGGGCCCACGGGCTGCTGCTGCGGCAGGGCGCGACCCTGGAGACCGACGGGCTGCGCGTCGCCGTCGACCACGCCTCCGAGGACCAGCGGATGCTCGCGGAGCGCGTGTTCGCCGGACGCTCCGACATCCGGTGGGTCGAGGCGTCGTACATGCAACTGCGCGATCTGTTCGCGCACGACCACGTCGACGCGACGCTGTGGAATCTCGACGAGGTGCAGGACCGACTCGGCGCCGGCGTGCACGTACTGCCGCTGGGCGACGAGGTGACCCGCGACCTGTCACTGCGCAACTCGAGCGCCGCGATCATCGGGAGGACCGAGGGGGCGAAGGCACTCGGGGCCGTTCGCGACTCCCTCGACCTGTCACTCATCACCGACTACCAGGCCGAGGTGCTGCGGGGTGAGCGCGCCCCGTCGTACTGACCAACCCCGCCCGCCCCCGCCCCGTCGGGGCGTGCCAGGCGCCACATCGGGAGAAAAAGAGGAAGTCGAGCCTCTGCTCAAAATCCAAAATCCTGGTTACTGTCGTATCGAAGGAGAAGGGACCACCATGGACGACCAGCTCGCTCTGCGCATCCAACTGTTCCGCGAGGGCGGCCAAGTCCGGCCCGAAGCCGCCGCGTTCGTGACGGCCGAGCTGGACGCCCTGGCCGCCGAGGGCCGCACTGTGACCGAAGAGACAGCCGGCACGCTCACCAGCCATCTCATGATGGCTCTTACCAGGCTGCTCAACGGCGAGTCGATCGAGGCATTCCCCACCGACTCCGAGATCGCCGCAGAGCTCGCGGGACACCCGGACGCGGTGGCACGGGCGCGCGCCGTCTCCGCACGCGCGGCCTCGGAACTCGGCGCGCCTCTTCCCGACTCCGAGATCAACTTCCTCGGACTGCATCTCGCCCTGCTCGACCGGAACTCGCCCCCACGGCACGAGACATGAGAAGGAACCAGCCATGACGAAGATCCTCACCGGTGGCGTCGGCAAGGCCGAGGTCACGGACACCGTCAAGAAGCTCGGCCTCGACGGCATCGAGATCGTGGCCTCCAACGACATGGACGCCGCGATGAAGCTCCGCGGCGGCCAGGCCGACTACTACCTCGGCACCTGTCACACCGGCGCCGGCGCCTCCCTCGGCGTACTGGTCGGACTGCTCGGCAAGCCCGCCTGCCACACCTTCGGCCGCTCCGTTCCCACGGAGGACGAGGTGAACGCCCTGCTGGCGGAAGGCAAGAAGGTCTTCGGCTTCGCCATCGACCAGATCGACGTGATCGCCCCACTCATGGCCCGCGCCATCGCCGCGCGCGGCTGACGGCCCCGTACGAACCCGCAAGGGCTCGACAGACCTCGTAAGACCCCGCGCCGGGCCAGGCCCCCGCCGGGCACTGAGGAGTGAAATCCCGTGAACAGCGTCCTCGCAGCGAGCTCGACAGACCTCGACTTCTCGCTGGCACAGCAACTGACGGTGATAGCGCTGTGTGCGCTGACCGCGTTCATCTCCCATATGGCACTGGCCGTCTTCAACGACGGCGTGCGGCCCTTCATGCTCGACTTCATACAGGGGCGGTCCACGCGGAACGCCACCACCGCCGTGTCCTTCGGTCTCTCCGCCGGCTTCATCTTCGGTCTCGGCGCCCCGATGGCACTGTCCACCGGTGTGCTCAACCCGTGGCTGGTCTTCCTACCCACCGACATCCTGGGCATCCTGTCGCCCAAGAAGTGGATCGCGCCGCTGCTCGGCGGGGCGTGGGGCGCCGTGGTCGTGTTCGGCCTCAACGGGGCCAACAGCCTCGCGCACGACCTGCCCGTCGACTTCCTCACCGCGCTCCAGCAGATGTCGACGCCGATCCTGTTCCTCTTCACGCTCTTTCCGGTGCTCGCCATCACCAAGCAGTTCGGGCGGCTACGGGGCGGGGTGGCCGCGGTCGTGGAGCTGGCGCTCGTCGTGATGACGATGAAAGTCTGGCCGGATGTCTTCCCCGGCTCCATCGCGATGGCCGTCGGCGTCCTGACGCTCATCGGCTTCGCGGTCAAGAAGGACCTGACGCAGCGGAAGTTGGAGCGGGCGGAGGCCGCGAAGGCTGTCGCGGCGGAGGCGGTGGCGGCCAGCGAGTTGCTCTCAGATGAGAAGGCGGCGAAGGCGTCGGGGAAGAACGGGGCGGCGGACGGCGCGAACGACGCGGACGATCCGATGGCCTCCCTCTTCAGCGCGAGCGCGCTGCGGCTGCGCCGCTATCTGCCGCTGTTCATGCTGCTCGGGGCCGGCGTCTGTGTACTGGCCCAGGCGCATGTGTTCGGCGGCGGCGAGGCGACGAGCTTCCTGATCGCCAAGGGCGACTACTCGGAAGCCGCCCAGGTGGACTTCTACCGGGCGTTCGGCTTCGTACCGCTCATCGCGACGACCGCGCTCGCCTCCGGCGCGTACGGCATCGCGGGCTTCACCTTCGTCTACCCCATCGGCTACCTGATGCCGAACCCGTTCCTCGCCGCCGTCGTCGGCGCGGCGGTCTTCGCCGTCGAGGTACTGGCACTCTCGGCCATCGGCCGGGTCCTCGGGAAGCTGCCGAGCGTGCGTGACTCCTCCGAGCACCTGCGCAGCGCGATCGGCGACGCGCTGGGGCTCGCGATCCTGTTCGGTTCGCTGATGGCGGCCAACGTCATGGGAGGGGGCCTCGGCATCCTCATCGTCGGCGGGCTGTATCTGCTGAACGAGTCGATGGGCCGCCCCGTGGTGCGGATGGCGGCGGCGCCCGCCGCGGTCATCGTCGGCGGCGTGCTGCTGAACATCCTCTACTGGCTGGATCTGTTCACGCCGATCAAGGGATAGGTGGGCAACTCCGCGGACTCGCCGCCGCGAACACGCACGACACAGGAAGGCCCTCGCACCATGCAGCACCCAGACCCCGGCGACCCCGGCACCGGCACCGGCGTCGCACAGCCGCGCCGGCTGCGCACCGTCACCGGCCCGTTGGCCGTCTCCGCCGTACGGGGCCCCGTACTCGCCCACGAACACCTCGTGCTCGATCTCGACCACGCCGGTGACGACGGCGCGGCGGTTCTCGACGCGGACCTGCACAGGCCCGCCGTCGTCGCGGAACTGACGGCCCTGCGCGAGGAGTACGGCCTCGGCCTGGTCGTCGAGCTGACCTGCCGGGGCATGGGCCGCGAATCGCAGGCCCTGGCCCGGATCTCCGCGGCGTCGGGGGTGCCGGTGGTGGCCGCCACGGGCTGGTACTACGAGCCGTTCCACCCCGCGGAGCTCGACGGTGCGAGCGTCGAGGAGCTGACCGCGACGCTCGTAGGGGAGATCGACGACGGTTTCGGCGACACCGGGATCCGCCCCGGCGTACTCGGCGAGATCGGCAGCCATGGCGACTCACCGACCGGGCCGGAGACCCGCGCCCTGCTGGCTGCGGCGCACGCCGCGCTCGCCACGGGGCTTTCGGTCGCCACTCACGCACAGCTCGGCCGCGGCGGGCTCGCGCAGTTGGAGCTGCTCACCGGCGCGGGGCTCGCCCCCCACCGGATCTCGCTGGGCCACCAGGACCTGCTCGACGCCCCGGCGGTGCACCGTGAGCTGGCGGCGAGCGGGGCGTACGTCGCCTTCGACACCGTCGGCAAGGAGAGCTACCAGAGCGACACCGTGCGACTGCGCCTCCTGTTGGCGCTGTTGGAGGCCGGTCACGCCGATCGGGTACTGCTCAGCTGCGACATCTCCCGGCACGCGTATCTGCGCTCGGAGGGCGGCCAGGGTTACGGGCATCTCTTCCGGTCCTTCCTGCCCCGGGTGCGCGCGGCCGGTGTGGACGAGGACCTGATCGATCTGATGACACGGCACAATCCGCTCCGGTTCCTGACCGGTGCGGACACGAAGGAGAGCTGAGATGCCGGTACAACTGCCGCGGACCTTCCCCCTGGCGACGATCCCGCTGGACGACGCGGTCCGGATGCAGTTCCGGCTGCTGGAGTGCACCGCCGCGCAGTTCGAGGGTCAGCAGCTCTTCGAAGCGGACGCGGGCGTGGTGCCGGACCTGGGCCGGCCCCGTACCACCGCGCGGGTCGAGGCGGTGCTGGCCGACTTCTTCGGTGCCGAGGACGCCGCGCTGGTGCAGGGCGCGGGTACGGGCGCCATCCGCGCCGTGCTCCAGGGCGCCGTCGGCCCCGGCGACCCGCTGTTGATCCACCGGGCGCCGGTCTACCGCACGACCGCGGTGACGCTGCGTGGGCTCGGAGTCCGCACCGTTGAGGCGGACTTCAACGACGCCGCGGCGCTGCGCCGGGCCCTGGACTCGGGTGAGTTCGGCTGGGCGTACGTCCAGCACAGCCGGCAGCGGCTCGCCGACTCGTACGACGCGGGGGACGTCCTCGCGACCTGCCGCGCCGCGGGGGTGCGCACGATCGTGGACGACAACTACGCGATCATGCGCGCCCCGTCGGCCGGTGTGGAGCTGGGCGCCGACGCCTCGTGCTTCTCGCTCTTCAAGCTGCACGGGCCGGAGGGGGTCGGCGCCGTCGTCGGGGCAGCCGACCTCGTGGAGCGTGTGCGCGCCGACAACTACTCGGGCGGCGGCCAGGTGCAGGGCCACCAGGCGCTCGACGCGCTGCGCGCGCTCACCCACGTCCCCGTCATGTGGGCCGTCCAGTCGCAGGTCGGCTCCGAGATCGCGGACCGCCTCGCCGCCGGTGAGGTGCCCGGCGTGGCGGAGGTACGGATCGCCAACGCGCAGGACCGCTGTCTGCTCGTACGCCTCGACCGCCCCGTCGCGCGCGAACTGCCCGCCGCCGCGGCACGCCACGGCGCCGCGCCGTACCCCGTAGGCTCCAACTCCCGCTACGAGATCGCCCCGCTCTTCTACCGGCTGTCCAGCTCGTCCCTCGACGACGCTCCGGAGCTCGCCGACCGGACCGTGCGGATCAACCCGATGCGGGCCGGCGCCGATCTGGTGATCGAGATCCTCCGCCGTTCGCTGCACGACCTGAAGGACTGAACGTGTTCCTGGACGCCGTCCTGGCCCGCAACCCCGAGCTCGTCGACGTGGCGGTCTCGCTGCACCGCTCCGGCGCCGTACCGCCCGACACGTACGTGATCGACGCCGACACCGTGGAGGCCAACGCTGCGCTGCTGGCCGGTGAAGCCGAACGGCTCGGCCTGTCGCTCTGGTTCGTGGTCAAGCAGATCGGCCGCAATCCGGCGCTGATCCGGGCGATCGCCCGGCACATCCCCCGATTCGCGGCGATCGATCCGTACGAGGCACGCGTGCTGCACGAGGCCGGGGCACGGGCCGGCAACGTGGGGCATCTCGTGCAGATCCCGCCCCGTCTGCTGCCCGAGACGCTCGGGCGGCGGCCGGAGGCGGTGACGGTCTTCGACCTGGCCAACGCCCGCGCCGTCTCGGACGCCTCCCGGCAGCTCGGCTTCGTCCAGGACGTCCTCGTACGACTGGAGGGCACCGACAAGGTCTATCCAGGGCAGGAGGGCGGCGTGCCGCTCGCCGGGCTCGACGCTTTCGCGGCGGCGGCCGAAGCGCTCCCGGGCATCAGGATCGCGGGCGTCACCGCGTTCCCCTGTGTGCTGTGCGACCCGTTGACCGGCGTGCCGACCCCGACAGAGAACTTCCAACTCGCGATCACGGCACGCGAGTTGCTGTCCGCGCGCGGGCACGAAGGGCTCAAGCTCAGCGCTCCCAGCGCCACTTCCGTGGCCACCCTGCCCCTCCTCGCCGAGCTGGGCGCCACGCACGGCGAACCAGGGCACGCCCTGACCGGGACGACCCCACTGCACGCGGTCGACCACCAGCAGCCCGAACGCCCCGCCTACGTGTACATCAGCGAAGTCGCCCACACCCTCGCCGACGGACGGCCCGCGATCCACGGCGGCGGCTTCTACCCGCGCGCACGCATCCACGACGCCCTCCTGCCGCGCACCGGGCTGCGTCTGCCCGTACAGGACGCGCCCGCGGAGAACATCGACTACTACCGGCTGCTCCAACGCCCCACCGACGCCGCGGACGTTGAGGTCGGGGACACCGCCGTACTCGCCTTCCGCACCCAGATCTTCGTCACGCGCTCGACCGTCGCGGTCGTCGCCGGGCTCTCCACCGGAGAACCCCGGCTGACCGGCCTGTACGACGCCCAGGGCCGGGCCCGGTAAGGAGCCGAGCGCCATGAGCACAACCGTGATCGTCGTCATCGACGGGTTCGGAGTCGGTGCGATGCCGGACGCGGGGACACTGCGGCCCCGCGATCTCACCGCCGACACCTGCGGGCACGTCCTCGACCACTGCCGCGCGGCACTGGGCCGGCCGCTCCGGCTGCCCGCGCTCGGGGAGTTGGGGCTCGGCCTCGTCCATCCGCATCCGGATCTCGCCCGCCGGACCAGCCGCCCCGTCGCAGCGGGGCGGGCCGCCCTCGGCTACCCCGGCGCCGACACCTTCGCCGGACACCAGACCATGATGGGCGCGGACTTCAGCCGGGTGACGGTGGCCACGCTGGCCGGGCATCTCGACGAGGTGAGCGGCGCGCTGAAGGCGGAGGGACACCTCGTCGAACCCCTGCGGGGGCAGCCGCTGCTGCTCGTCGACGGCGCCGTCCTGGTCCACGACAACCTGGAAGCCGACCCCGGCATCAACTGGAACGCCTCGGGCCGCCTGGACGATCTGTCCTTCGACGGCATCCTCTCCATCGCCCGTACGGTACGGGCGGTCTCGCCGGTCGCCCGCGTCATCGCCGTCGGGGGCCACGCGGACGGGCCGCTCGCCACGTACGTACGAGACGGTGACGGCGGCACCGTCGGGCTGGACACGCCGGCCACCGGCTTCTACCGCAACGGCGGGCTCCAGGTGCGCCATCTGGGCGTGGACCTCGACCACACCCGGCAGTTGCCCGACCTCGCCGCCCGCGCGGGCCTCCCGGTCACCCTCGTCGGCAAGGCGGCGGACATCCTGGCGTGCGAAGCCGCCGTACGGCGCCCCGCCGTCGCGACGGAGGAGGTACTGGAGCACACTCTGGCGGCGGTACGGGGCGGCGAAGGCGGCCTCGTGGTCGCGAACGTCCAGGAGACCGATCTCGCGGGCCATCAGCAGGACACGGGGCGCTATGGGAGCGTCCTGGAGCGGGTCGACGTGGGGCTCGCCGAGCTGACGGGGCTGCTCACGGGCCCCGGCGACCGGCTGATCGTCACGGCCGACCACGGCAACGACCCGACGATCGGCCACGCGTATCACACGCGCGAGTACGTCCCCGTCCTGATCCACCGCCCCGACGCCGCGGGGATCGAACTCCTCCCGGACGCCGCGACGTTGGCGGACGTAGGGGCGACGGCCGCGGCGGCCCTCGGCCTGGACGCGGACGCCCTCACGACGGGGGCGACGCTCCTCGGCGGGCCGTCAGGCCGCCCGGCAGGGCCGCCACAGTAGACACGGCGCCGTCCCGGCGTTGTCGGCGCGGCGCCGCCTCCCCCCGCCCGAAGTCGGGCCTCAGCCCATGAACTTCTTGAACTCGTCGGGCAGTTCGAAGTTCTTGTCCGCCTCCGCCGTCGGCAGACCGAACGCGCCGCCCGCCTGCGCCGCCTCCTCGCGCCGCGCCGCGGCCGCCTGCTCCTCGGCCTTGCGCTTCATCGGGTTGCCGGAGCGCCGCTTGCCCTTGGCCTGCTTCTGCTGCTTCTTCTGCCGGCCGGGCCCGCCGCCCGAACCCGGAGCGCCCGGCATTCCCGGCATCCCGCCGCCCTGCGCCATCTTCGACATCATCTTGCGGGCCTCGAAGAACCGCTCGACCAGGTTCTTCACGGCGCTGACCTCGACGCCGGAACCCTTTGCGATACGCGCCCGGCGTGAGCCGTTGATGATGGTCGGCTCGTGCCGTTCGCCCGGCGTCATGGACTTGATGATCGCTGCCGTACGGTCGACGTCCCGCTCGTCGATGCTGCTGATCTGGTCCTTCATCTGCCCCATGCCGGGCAGCATCCCGAGCAGCTTCGAGATGGAGCCCATCTTCCGGACCTGTTCCATCTGCGCCAGGAAGTCGTCGAGCGTGAACTCCTTCGGCCCCTTCGCCAGCTTCTGGGCCATCTTCTCGGCCTCGGCCTGGCTGAAGGTCTGCTCGGCCTTCTCGATGAGGCTGAGCATGTCGCCCATGTCGAGGATGCGGGACGCCATGCGGTCCGGGTGGAACGCGTCGAAGTCGTCCAGCTTCTCACCGTTGGAGGCGAACATGATCTGCTTGCCGGTGACGTGCGCGATGGAGAGCGCGGCACCGCCGCGGGCGTCGCCGTCGAGCTTGGACAGCACGACGCCGTCGAAGCCGACGCCGTCGCGGAAGGCCTCGGCGGTGTTGACCGCGTCCTGGCCGATCATGGCGTCGACGACGAACAGGACCTCGTCGGGGCTGACGGCGTCGCGGATGTCCGCGGCCTGGCGCATCAGCTCCTCGTCGATGCCGAGACGGCCGGCGGTGTCGACGATGACGACGTCGTGGACTCTGTCCTTCGCGTACTTGATCGAGTCCTCGGCGACCTTGACCGGGTCACCGACGCCGTTACCGGGCTCGGGGGCGTACACGGCGACGCCCGCGCGTTCGGCGACGACGGCGAGCTGGTTGACGGCGTTGGGACGCTGGAGGTCACACGCGACCAGCAGCGGGGAGTGGCCCTGCCCCTTGAGCCAGAGGCCCAGCTTGCCCGCGAGGGTCGTCTTGCCCGCGCCCTGGAGACCCGCGAGCATGATCACGGTGGGCGGCTGCTTGGCGAAGCGCAGGCGCCGCGTCTCGCCGCCGAGGATGCCTACGAGCTCCTCGTTGACGATCTTGATGATCTGCTGGCTCGGGTTGAGCGCCCGCGAGACCTCTTCGCCGCGCGACCGTTCCTTGACCTTCGCGGTGAAGTCACGGACCACGGGGAGCGCGACGTCCGCCTCGAGGAGCGCGATACGGATCTCGCGTGCGGTGGCGTCGATGTCCGCCTCGGACAGCCGCCCCTTGCCGCGGAGGGATTTGAAAGTCGCTGAGAGGCGATCGGAGAGGGTATCGAACACGGCGCTCGTAGGTCCTCAGGGGTCGGGGGCAGAGTGGATTGCTCTCCAGGGTATCCGGCCGGGCCGGGAAGGCGGGCCCTGCCCGTTGTGAAGGCCCCGTACGGGGCCCTCCGCCTCGGCGTCGCGCCGCCCCGTACGACGGCAGCTTGCCGCCCCGTTCGGCAACGGGCTGCGCCGCTCCGTCCCGCGGCGCTCCGTGACCCACGCGTCAACCGCGCAGGGCCTCCTCCACCATCTTCGCGGCCGTCGCCGCCTCCCCGTCCGTCAGGACGGCCCCGTCGGGGCGCGTGACGTAGACGGTGTCCACCGCGTTCGCGCCCAGAGTGGACACGTGCGCGCTGCGGACCCGTACCGCCGCCTCCTCCAGCGCCCGCCCGATCCGGTGCAGCAGACCCGGGGCGTCCTGTGCGCGCACCTCGATGACGGTGGCGAGCTCCGAGCTGTCCGGCACCACCGTCACACGGGGCGGCGGAGCCTGGGTCCCGCGCCGCCGGGGATAGGACGCCTCGCGCTCCGCCAGCCGGGACCGGATGTCGAGCGAACCGTCCAGGGCGCGTACGAGGTCGGCGCGCAGCCGCGTCGCCTGCGGCAGGGAGCCGTACGCCGCCGCGACGCGCCAGGTGAGCAGCAGGACGTCGGAGGCGTCACCGAGCGCCGTGGGAGGTTCGACGATGCGCAGATCGGCCGCCCGCACGGTGAGACGGTGCAGCGCGAGAACCCCTGCCGCGGCCGGCAGGACGCCGGGGCGGTCGGGGAGTGCGATGAGCAGTTCGACGCCGACCGGCTCCGGTTCGTCGTCCTCCTGAGAAGGTTCCGGGTGGGCGTGGAGGGACAGGACGGGGCCGCCGGTGCGCAGCGCCTCGACAGCGAGGCGTTCCTGCTCCGCGCTGGTCACGACGGGGCGCGGTGCGGCGGGCGCCCTGCCGGCGAGAGCGGCGGCGACGCGGCCGACGAGGTCCGTGACGAGGGACCCGCGCCACGCGGACCAAGCGGCGGGCCCGGTGGCGAGCGCGTCGGCCTCGGTGAGCGCGTGCAGCAGTTCGAGGGTGGACAGCGAGTCGATCTTCTCTGCGACGGAGCTGACGGTGGCCGGGTCGTCCAGGTCGCGCCGCGTCGCTGTCTCAACGAGCAGCAGATGGTGGCGTACGAGGGCGGCGACGACGTCCGCGTCGGCGCGGTCGAAGCCGATCCGCAGCGCCACGGTGCGCGCGACGGGCTCCCCGGCCTCGGAGTGGTCGCCCGGCAGCCCCTTGCCGATGTCGTGGAGCAGGGCGGCGACCAGGAGCAGGTCGGGGCGGCTCACACGCCGGGTCAGCGCGGAGGCCTCGACCGCGGTCTCGACGAGATGGCGGTCCACCGTCCAGGTGTGGACGGCGTTGCGCTGGGGGCGGCAGCGGACGTGCTCCCACTCGGGGATGAGGCGGGTGATGAGCCCTTCGGCCTCGAACGCTTCCCAGACGGGGACGGTCGGCTCCCCCGCCCCGAGCAACGTGACGAATTCCTCGCGCGCCGCCGCGGGCCACGGGGCGGGCAGCGGGTGCGCGGCGGCGAGCCGCCGGACGACGTAGGGCGAGATCGGCAGCCCGGACTGCGCGGCGGCTGCAGCGGCGCGCAGCGGCAGGACGGGGTCGCGTTCGGCGCGCGCCGTCCTGGCGAGTACGGCCTCGCCGTCCTGCTCGACGACACCTTCGGCGAGCGGCGTGCGCTCCGGGGCGGGCCTGCTGCCGCCGAGGAGGGAACGGAGCCGGGGGCGGCCGGCGCGGGAGCGCAGGACGCGGTTGACCTCGCGCCAGGTGACGTCGGAGGCGTACGACACGGTGCGGGCCGCCTGGTAGACCTGCCGCAGGAGTTCGTCGGCATCGCGCACGCCGAGCTCCGCGGCGACGCCGTCCTGCTCCTGGAGCGCGAGCCGGTCCGTGGCCCGGCCGGTCGTCAGGTGCAGAGCGTCGCGTACGTCGAGGAGCGCGCGGCGTGCCTCGGCGAGGCCCTCCCTGGGGGCGTCGGCGAGCCAGGACGCGGCGACGGCGCGCAGCGCGGTGGCGTCCCTGAGCCCGCCCCGTGCCTCCTTGATGTCGGGTTCGAGAAGGAACTGCAACTCGCCCTGGCGCTCGGCGCGTTCGCGGCAGAGTTCGTCGAGTTCGGGAAGGCGTTTCGGGGCCTGGTTGCGCCAGTCGGCGAGTACTGCGGTGCGCAGGGCGGCGGTCGGTGCCGGGTCGCCGACGACATGACGGGCGTCGAGGAGCCCGAGCTGCACCTTGAGGTCCTGGCCTGCGGTCTTGCGGGCCTCGGCCGTCGTCCGTACGGAGTGGTCGAGGGCGAGCCCCAGGTCCCACACGGGATACCAGACGCGGTCCGCGAGAGCGGCGATGGCCGCGGCGTCGGAGCTGCCGTCGTGCAGGAGGAGAAGGTCGAGGTCGCTGCGGGGGGACAGTTCGCCCCGTCCGTAGCCGCCGACGGCGACGAGGGACGCTCCCTGGACGCCGACCGCGCGGGCCGCGGCGGTGAACAGGGCGTGCAGCCAGTCGTCCGTGAGCCGCGCCAGCGCGGCGCGGCGCGGCGGCCCGGACGGCGTCTTGTCGTGGAGAAGGCGCAGTCGGGCCGCCGCGTAGCCGCTGGGTCCGGGGTCGGGTTGTCCGGTCGTCTCGTCAGGGGTGGTCACCCGGCAGGTCCCGTCTTTCGGCGGGCGTCCCGCGTGCGGGACGCCCGGTTTCGCTGCGCGCGTCGTCCGTATCTCCGAGCGCGCTCGGTTCACAACTCGCGCGACGTCGTCACGAGTTGGGCGTCGGCTCCGCGCTCCGTCTCCGGAACGCCGACGGCGCCGGGCGCGCTCCTCGACGGAGTGCGCCCGGCGCCGGAGCGTGCCCGCTCACCGAGCACGCCGCCGGCATCGGACCTGGATCGGACCGGATCCGGGTCAGAGGGCGTCCGGGCCGCGTTCCCCCGTACGTACCCTGACCGCCGTGTCCACCGGCACACTCCACACCTTGCCGTCGCCGATCTTGCCCGTCCTGGCGGCCTTAACAACCACCTCGATGAGCTGCTCGGCGTCACCGTCCTCGACCAGCACCTCGATGCGGATCTTCGGCACGAGGTCGACGGTGTACTCCGCGCCCCGGTAGACCTCGGTGTGGCCGCGCTGCCGACCGTAACCGCTGGCTTCCGTGACCGTCAGCCCGTGGACACCGAAGGCCTGGAGTGCCTCCTTGATCTCGTCCAGTCGGTGTGGCTTGACGACTGCGGTGATGAGCTTCATACGTCCACCTTCTTGTTCCGCGCCGCGGCGCCGAGGTCCTTGTCCGTAGCGGTCGCACTGCTCCGGCTCGAGGGCGAGCCTCCCACCGCGCTGAAGTCATAGGCGGATTCCGCGTGGAATGCCATGTCCACACCGCTGGTCTCGTCGTCCTCGGAGGCCCGGAAGCCGATGGTGACATCGACGATCTTGGCAAGGATCCAGGAGACGACGAAGGAGTAGCCCATCACCGAGAAGGCACCGATCGCCTGCTTGCCGAGCTGCGAGGCCCCGCCGACGCCGTCGATGGCGAGGACACCGACGAGCAGGGTGCCGATGACGCCGCCGACGAGGTGGACGCCGACCACGTCGAGTGAGTCGTCGTAGCCCAGCTTGTACTTGAGGCTGACGGCCCACGAGCAGGCCGCTCCGGCGACGACGCCGATGAGCAGCGCGCCGAACGGGTTGACGTGCGCGCCAGAAGGGGTGATCGCCACGAGACCGGCGACGGCTCCTGAGGCCGCGCCGAGTGTGGTGAACGCGCCGTGCCTGATGCGCTCATAGATGAGCCAGCCGAGCATGGCCGCGCCGGTGGCGATCTGTGTGTTGAAGGCCATCATGGCGGCCGTGCCGTTGGCGGCGAGTGCGGAGCCGGCGTTGAAGCCGAACCAGCCGAACCACAGCAGCGCGGCGCCGAGGACCACCAGCGGCAGGCTGTGCGGCCGCATCGGGTCCTTCTTGAAGCCGATGCGCTTGCCGACGACAAGGACGGCGGCGAGTGCTCCGATACCGGCGTTGATGTGGACCGCCGTACCGCCGGCGAAGTCGATCACTTCCAGCTTGAAGAGCCAGCCGTCGGCCTGCCACACCCAGTGCGCGACCGGGAAGTACACGACGGTGACCCACAGGGCGATGAACAGGGACCAGGCGGTGAATTTGACGCGGTCGGCGAGGGCGCCGCTCATGAGCGCCGGGGTCAGTACGGCGAACATCAGCTGGAAGAGGGCGAAGGCGTAGACGGGGATTCCCTCGGTGCCGCCCGTGAGCGTCTCGGCGTTGATGCCCTTCAGACCGATGTGGTCGAAGTTGCCGAGCAGTCCTGCACCGATGTCGTCACCGAAGGTGAGCGAGTACCCGTACAGCACCCACAGCAAGCTGACGATGCCGAGAGAGATGAAGGACATGATGAGCATGTTCAGGGCGCTTTTCACCCGGACCATGCCGCCGTAGAAGAAGGCCAGGCCGGGCGTCATCAACATGACGAGCGCGGCACTGATCAATACGAATGCGGTATCTGCGCCATTCAAGGCCGGCGTCTCCTCGTGGGTGGGAAATACGGCCCGGTGCGGATGCTCTTACTTCTCTGGGCCGACTGGTGGTGAGGAGATTGACGTGGGGTGATTTCGGTCGATGCCGCCCGATGTTTCGCGACAGTGACGAAGTCGACCGGCGTGTTACGCCTGGATGAACTGCCGTGTCGCGAGGTGCGGTGATGGCAGAATCCGGCGCCGACAGTCACCCGTGTGACGTGGCACGGGGAAGCGGTGTCGGCTGTACGGGCGAGTGCCGCGGCCGGAGACGCGGGGTACGCGGGGGGGGGACGGGGGGCTCCGAGGGAAAGCCGACGGACTTTCGCGGCGCTCTCGACGGGGCGGTCAGACCGCTTCCGCGGACTCCGGGAGTTCTTCCGTGAGCTGCTCGGTGAGCTGGCTGATCTCGGAGAGCTCACCGAAGTCCCGGGTGGCCGCGGAAACCGTTCTGCGCAATCGGGTGCTGACGCGCTCGGAGCGTACTTTCCTGGCGATGCCGAGCGCCTCCTTGATAAGAGGGGTCGACCGCTCGGGCTCCCTCTTAAGAAGGTGGACCGTGGCCATTCCGACGAGGTTCAGCGCGTACGACCGCTGATGCTCCTCGTCCTTCTCGAAGAGCTGGACGGCGCGCTCCATGACGGGCTCGGCGAGCGAGGCGTACGTAGGGCTCCGCCCTGCCACATAGGCGAGGTCCCGATAGGAGTGCGCGTTCTCGCCGTTGAGCTCGGCCTCGGAGAAGAAGCGGATCCAGTCGGGCTCCGGCTCGCCGTCGTCGCCCGCGTCGGCGAAGGTGTTCTCCGCCATGCGCACCGCGCGCTTGCACTTGCCCGGCTGCCCTATGTTCGCGTAGGCCCTCGCCTCCATCGCGTACAGCATCGACTGCGTACGGGCCGTGGCGCAGTCCCTGCTGCCGTACTGGGCGAGATGGATGAGCTCCAACGCGTCGTCGGGGCGGCCGACATGGATCATCTGACGGCTCATCGAGGAGAGGATGTACGACCCGAGGGCCTTGTCCCCCGCCTCCTTGGCGGCGTGCAGGGCGAGCACGAAGTACTTCTGGGCGTTGGGCTGGAGACCCACGTCGTAGCTCATCCAGCCCGCCAGCTCGGCCAGTTCGGCCGCGCACCTGAAGAGCCGCCGCGCGGTGCTGTCGGACTGCGGCTCCTGAAGAAGGTCCGTCACCTCGTGGAGCTGGCCCACGACCGCCTTGCGGCGCAGACCGCCGCCGCACTGTGCGTCCCACTGACGGAACATCACCGTGGTGGACTCCAGGAGCTCCAACTCCGGCATGGAGAGCCGGGAGTGGCGGCGCGCCCCCGGGGGCCCGGCGTCGTCCTGGTCGGCCGGCGATGTGGGCACCAGCCAGCGTTGCATCGGCTCGATGAGGGCGGGGCCGGCGGCGAGCGCGAGCGACGTCCCGAGGAAGCCGCGCCGGGCCAGCATCAGGTCACTGCGCGAGAACTCGCTGATCAGAGAGATGGTCTGGGGCGCCGCCCAGGGCAGATCGACGCCGGACACCGAGGGGGACTGGTGGGCGGAGCGCAGTCCGAGGTCTTCGACCGCGACGACGGCGCCGAAGCGCTCGGAGAACAACTCCGAGAGAATGCGCGGGATGGGCTCCCGCGGCTGCTCGCCGTCGAGCCAGCGGCGCACCCGCGAAGTATCGGTGCTGATGTGGTGCGCGCCCATCTGACGGGCCCTGCGGTTGACTTGGCGCGCGAGTTCGCCCTTGGACCAGCCGCTGCGCCTGAACCATGAACTCAACTGCTCGTTCGGGCGCTTGCCGGTGGCCGTACCGTCTGCGCCGCTGCCGCCCACTGGAACGCCCCCTTCCACTGAAGCCCTGTCGCGCGAACTTCTACCAGAATGCCGTCAGTTACGGTCGTCTGTCCGGAGATCTCGCCCCTTCGAACAGGAAACCGAGTTGCCTGCGGCATAACCACGAACGTGCGACTTCCCACCGCTCGTGTACTCAAAGTAATCCTACGATCACCCCTCCCGCGAGGGCCATTCCCTAAACGCCACCATTCGCCACCCCTTCAAATGAACTCGCCTGCGGCCGGGCGCGATTCACTTGACGAGCGACGAGCAGGAACCGGTGGAGCGTTGCGCGCGGGGGCGCACGGAGCCGGACACGCCACCCCGGGTGTCACCGCGCGCCGCCGGGGCGAAGCCGAACCCCAAGAAATCGACGGAGGGTCACCAAGCGACTCCGAGTCGTAACTACCGATGAGTTCGACCCGTTGGAGGGGGCATGGGCTTCACGATCGGCGGAATCCGGGAGATGCGGTCCGGTTCACGGCGCCGCGGCCGCGCTATTGAGTGCACGACGGTGGCCGAGTACACAGGGCTCTGGGGCTGGGACGTCGTCCCCGGCGCACGGGCCGAGGCGGGCCGCTGCTCCTGCGGCGCCGCCCGATGCCGCGCCCCTGGCGCCCATCCGCTGGACCACGCGCTGGAAGTCCCCGCGGGCGCCACGCTGGACGATGCCGCCAAGGCCTGGTCCGAGACGCCGGGGGCCGCCGTTCTGCTGCCCGTGGGGCGCACTTTCGACGTCATCGACGTCGCCGAACCGGCGGGCCGCCGCGCGCTGATCAGGCTGGAGCGGATGGGGCTGCCGCTGGGCCCCGTCGCCGCGACCCCCACAGGGCGCGCGCACTTCTTCGTCGCACCGGGCGCCGCGGCCGAACTGCCCGAACTCCTCTACCGGATGGGCTGGGACGACGCCGGTCTCGATCTGCGCTGTCTGGGCGAGGGCGCCCATGTCACCGCCCCGCCGTCCGACCTCGGCGGCCTCGGGCCCGTCCGCTGGCTCCGGGCACCGGTCCTGGACACGGCGGCGGACCCGCCGCAGGCGCGGCTGCTGCTCGGGACACTGGCGTACGTCTGCCACCGCTCGCCCGTCGGCGACTGACCCCGCCGTCCGGCACCCCGGCCGCGCCCCGTGGCCTCCGTACGAAGGGCCCCACCGCATGCGCACACGCGGGAGGGCCCTTTCCTCGTACGGCGCCTACCGTGCGTACGGCGCCCCGTACGCGCCCCGTACGGCGGCGGCTGTCAGCCGACGACGCGCAGACGGCGCGCCCGTCAGCCGTCGATCAGCGCGTCGACGAACGCCTCGGGCTCGAACGGCGCCAGGTCGTCAGGCCCCTCGCCCAGCCCGATCAGCTTGACCGGCACACCCAGTTCACGCTGGACCGCGATCACGATGCCGCCCTTGGCCGTGCCGTCCAGCTTGGTCAGCACGATGCCGGTGATGTCCACGACCTCGGCGAACACCCGCGCCTGTACGAGGCCGTTCTGCCCCGTCGTCGCGTCCAGGACCAGCAGCACCTCGTCCAGCGGACCGTGCTTCTCCACCACGCGCTTGACCTTGCCGAGCTCGTCCATCAGCCCGGTCTTGGTGTGCAGACGCCCCGCCGTGTCGATCAGGACGACGTCGGCCCCCTCGGCGATGCCCTCCTTGACCGCGTCGAAGGCGATCGACGCGGGGTCGCCGCCCTCGGGGCCGCGCACCGTACGCGCGCCCACGCGCTCGCCCCACGTCTGGAGCTGGTCGGCCGCCGCGGCGCGGAAGGTGTCGGCGGCGCCGAGCACCACCGACCTGCCGTCGGCCACCAGCACCCGCGCCAGCTTGCCCGTCGTCGTGGTCTTGCCGGTGCCGTTGACGCCGACGACCATCACGACACCCGGGGTGTCCAGACCGCTCTCGGTCTTCACGGCGCGGTCGAAGTCCGTACGCAGGAGCGCGAGCAGTTCCTCGCGCAGCAGTGCGCGCAGTTCGTCGGGCGTACGCGTACCGAGCACCCTGACCCGCTCGCGCAGCCGCTCCACCAGCTCGTGCGTGGGTGCGACGCCGACGTCGGCGGTGAGCAGGGTGTCCTCGATCTCCTCCCACGTCTCCTCGTCGAGGTGCTCGCGCGAGAGCAGCGTGAGGAGCCCCTTGCCGAGGGTGTTCTGCGAGCGGGCGAGCCGGGCCCGCAGTCTGACCAGACGGCCCGCGGACGGTTCCGGGACCTCGATCGCCAACGGCGGGGCGGCCACGACGGGGTCCTCGACGGCGGGCGGCGTCGCGGTCGCCTCGGGGAGGCCCACCTCTTCGATGGTGCGGCGGGGTTCCTCCCGCGGCGGCCCCGCCTCGTCGCCGACGTGCGGCTCGGCGGGCGGGGTCGTGATGGTCGGCGTGCTCGACGGTGCCTTGGGCGGCAGCTGCTTCTTCCTGCGGCTGGTGACCACGAACCCGCTGATCACGCCGACGACGACCAGGGCGATGACTACGGCAAGAATGACGATGTCCACCACGTCATCTTCGCAGGCGACGGCCGCCATGGGGCGGTGGGGAGAGTCCGGGCCCCGACGGGGCGCACGATCCCTGGAACGGGGCTGGTCAGCCCATCTCCTCCAGCGCCTTGCCCTTGGTCTCGGGAACCCACTTCAGTACGAAGAGGATCGAGAGCAGCGCGAAGGCCGAGTAGATCACTTACGCGCCCGAGAGATCCCAGTCGGACAGGTCGGGAACGAGTCGGTGACGGCCCAGTTGGCGATCCACTGCGCCGACACGGCCACGCCCAGCGCGGCGGCCCGGATCCTGCCGGGGAACATCTCGCCGAGCAGCACCCGGACGACGAGTGCCCAGGACAGCGCGAAACAAGAGCACGAAGGAGTGGGCGGCGGCGAGTGCCACCGTGCCCTGCGTGTTGGGGATGGAGATGTCGGTGCTGCTCTTCTGCGAGAACGCCCAGGCCGCCAGTCCGAGCGACGCCGTGATGAAGACGACATGGCCGAGGTGCTCCGGAAGGGACGGTTCACCCCGGGCCGCGGCGACTGGGCGGTACTCGTCGCATGGGCTCCTGTCGCCGCCCCGGAGCGGGCGCGCCGGGTCTGGACGCGAAGTTCTCCCAGTGGGGCACGGCACCGCCCCGTCCACCACCTGCCCTGGGCCGTTCGGGGGGGGCGGCAGGATCGCCGGCGTCGGGGGGGAGCGCCTTCAGCGCAGGCGCTGGCTGATCACCTTGGAGACGCCGTCACCCTGCATTGAGACGCCGTACAGCGCGTCGGCGACCTCCATCGTGCGCTTCTGATGGGTGATCACGATCAGCTGCGAACTCTCCTGGAGCTCCTGCATGATCCGGATCAGCCGCTGAAGGTTGGTGTCGTCCAGCGCGGCCTCGACCTCGTCCATCACGTAGAACGGGCTCGGCCTCGCCTTGAAGATCGACACCAGCAGCGCCACGGCGGTCAGCGACCGCTCGCCGCCCGACAGCAGGGAGAGCCGCTTGACCTTCTTGCCGGGCGGCCGGGCCTCGACGTCCACACCACTGGTGAGCATGTTGTCGGGATCCGTAAGGATGAGGCGCCCCTCGCCCCCGGGGAAGAGCCGCGAGAAGACTCCCTCGAACTGAACGGCGGTGTCCCGGTACGCCTCGGTGAAGACCTGCTCGACCCGCTCGTCGACCTCCTTGACGACCTGGAGCAGATCGGCGCGGGTCTTCTTGAGGTCTTCGAGCTGCTCGGAAAGGAACTTGTGCCGCTCCTCCAGCGCCGCGAACTCCTCCAGGGCGAGCGGGTTCACCTTCCCGAGTTGCTGATACGCCCTCTCGGCCGACCGGAGCCGCTTCTCCTGCTCGCCCCGTACGTACCGCCGGGGCTGGTTGCGCGGGTCCTCGGGGTCCTCCGGCAACTCCTCGCCCTCGGCGGGCAGGGACGGCGGTACGAGCTGGTCCGGGCCGTACTCGGCGATCAGCCCGGCCGGCTCGACGCCCAGCTCCTCCAGGGCCTTCGCCTCCAACTGCTCGATCCTCATGCGCTTCTCGGCGCCCAGGACCTCGCCACGGTGCACCGAGTCGGTGAGCTTGTCGAGTTCGCTCTTGAGGTCCCGCCCCTGGTTGCGCTCCGCGAGGAGTTCCCGTTCGCGGCCCGCCTTCGCCGTCTCGGCCGCCGTACGTTCCTCGTCGGCGCGTACGACGGACACCTCGACGTGCGCCAGCAGTTGCCGGGCACCGGAGGCGACGGCGCCCGCGACGGCGGCCTCGTGGCGCAGTCTGGCCCGCCGCTGTTCGGCGCGGGCCCGCGCCTCGCGCTCGGCGCGGGCGCCCCGGTCGAGCGAGTCCGCGCGGCCTGCGAGTCCTTTGACACGCTCCTCGTGGGTACGGACCTGGAGCCGCGCCTCCATCTCGGTCTGGCGTGCGTTGGCCCCGTCGGCGGCGAGCCGGTCCCGTACGGAGGTGTCCGGCTCCTCCTCGGCGGGCGCCTCCTCGGCGACGAGCAGGCGCTCCGCGAGCACCTCCGCCTCCTCCGCGGCCCGGTCCAGGGCGTCCTGGGCCTTGGCGGCGGCGGCCGAGGTCCGCTCGGCCTCGCCCGCGGCGCCCCGGGCCTGGCCGGCGAGCCGCCCCAACCGGCCGGACACGGCGGACTTCTCGCGGTCGGCCGCCCGGCGCCGCTCCCCCAACTCCTCGACGAGCGCGGCGCATTCGGTACGGCGGCCGGTCGCCCGGCGCTGACCGTCGGCCAACTCCTCGCACCGCACCGCCAACTTGGCCAGCTCGGCCGCCGCCTCGTCGACCGATGCCTGCACCTCCAGCAGGCTGGGTGCCCCGGCGGAGCCGCCATGGGCGAAGTGG
This sequence comes from Streptomyces sp. NPDC058665, assembly GCF_042714995.1. Taxonomy (NCBI): domain Bacteria; kingdom Bacillati; phylum Actinomycetota; class Actinomycetes; order Kitasatosporales; family Streptomycetaceae; genus Streptomyces; species Streptomyces sp. NPDC058665. The sequence continues at coordinate 39,768 of NZ_JBHXRX010000009.1, read as the reverse complement.
GCGCCGAGGAGGTCGCCCTCCGCCGTGACGGCGGTCAGTGTGGGGTGGGCGACGACAAGCTCCTCGGCCTCCTGAAGGGTGCCGACGACGACGATGTCCTGGACGAGCCGCTTCACGGCGCTCATGAGCGCGTCGGGGCCCCGTACGAGGTCGGCGACGCGGGGGGCGGCCAGGTCGGTGGCGGTCGCGGCGGCGGCGGGTGCGGGGCGGGCGTGGGCGGCCCCGTGGCCGCCGCTGCCGTCGCTGCCGCCCGGTACGTCGCGCGCCCCGTCCGCCTGCCCGGGTACGGCTCCGGACGGGGCGGCGTCGCCGCCCCGTGTCCCGGCACCGGCCTGTCCGGGCAGGCTCGGCACCGTACCGGAGCCGATTCCGTCGGCCGGGGCCCCGTCGCCGGGTCCGTCCGGCTCCGTGGTCTGTCCCGGTACGGCGGCCGGCCGCGCGGGCGGTTCGCCGCCCAGCAACAGGGAGGCACGCCCCGCGTCCTCTTTACGGAGGAGGCGGATGGCGTCCGCCGCGGTCGTCGCGTCGGTCACCGCGATCGCGTCCGCCGCCGCGCCGAGCGCCGCGGCCACGGGGACCTCGAAGCCCGGTGTGACGGTGAGCAGTTCGGCGGCGGGACCCAGCACGCCGGCGATGCGGTCGCGTGCGCCGAGCAGCGCGCCGCTGCCGTCCTTACGGCGCAGTCCCAGGGCGAGCGCGTCGTGACGGGCGGAGAGAGCCGCGCGTTCGCGTTCGGCGGCGGTGGCCGCCTCGCGCGCCGCCGTCAGCGCGCGCTCCGCCTCGGCCAGCGCCCGCTTCGCCTCGTCGTGCCGCTCGCCCAGTTCCTGGTCGTCGGCGTCCAGGCCGTCGACCTCGGCCTTGAGCTGCTCGTACTCCTCCTGTGCGGCGACGGCGCGCTCCCGCGCCCCGTCGCGGGCCTCGGCGAGGCGGCCGATCTCGGCCTGCGCCGACGCGGCGCGGCTGCGTGCGGCGTTCACCTGCCCGTTCAACCGGGCGAGCCCCTCGCGCCGGTCGGCGATGGCCCGCGCCACGTCCTTGAGACGGCGCTCCTCCGCCACCAGCTCGCGCTCAAGGTCGGAACGGTGCGCGACAGTGTCCTCCAGCGCGCGCTCGGCTGCTTCGAGCGCGGCCTCCAGCTCCGCCTCCTGCTCACGGATGCGGGCGGCCTCCCGCTCCATGTCCTCCGGGTCGCGCCCGCGCCGCTCGTCGTCCGGCGTGGCGGTGGCGCTCTTCACGCGGGCGTCCGCCAGCGAGATCGTGCCCCGTACCCGCTCGGCCAGCTGGGAGAGCTCGTACCAGGTCTGCTGCGCGCGCTGGAGCCTCGGCGCCAGCCGCCGTACTTCCTCCTCCAGCTCCGCCTCGCGTGCCAGCGCGTTCCTGAGCCGGAGTTCCGCCTCCTCCTTGCGCTGCTTGAGCGCCGCCTCGTCGGCGACCTCCGTACGGAGGGCGTCACGCAGCTTCACGAGGTCGTCGGCCAGCAGGCGCAGCCGGGCGTCGCGCAGGTCCGCCTGGATGACGGCGGCACGCCGTGCCACAGCGGCCTGTCGCCCCAACGGCTTGAGCTGTCGCCGCAGTTCGTCCGTGAGGTCCTGCACGCGCGCGAGGTTGGCCTGCATCGCGTCCAGCTTCCGCAGCGCCTTCTCCTTGCGCTTGCGGTGCTTCAGGACGCCCGCGGCCTCTTCGATGAATGCCCGGCGTCCCATCGGGTCCGCGTGCAGGACGGAATCGAGTTGCCCCTGGCCGACGATGACGTGCATCTCGCGGCCGATACCGGAGTCGGAAAGCAGTTCCTGGATGTCGAGCAGCCGGCAGGTGTCGCCGTTGAGCTGGTATTCGCTGCCGCCGTTGCGGAACATGATCCGTGTAATGGTGACTTCGGCGTAGTCGATGGGCAGCGCACCGTCGGAATTGTCGATGGTGAGGGAGACCTCGGCGCGCCCGAGCGGCGGCCGGCCGGTCGTCCCGGCGAAGATCACGTCTTCCATCTTGCCGCCGCGCAGCGACTTGGCCCCCTGCTCCCCCATGACCCAGGAAAGCGCGTCCACGACATTGGACTTGCCCGAGCCGTTCGGACCCACGACGCACGTGATGCCGGGCTCGAACCGCAGCGTCGTGGCGGAGGCGAAGGATTTGAACCCACGCAGGGTCATGGCCTTGAGGTGCACGCCGCCGGACTCTACCTGCCTCACATCACCCAACGCGGTTTCACCGCTGAATGAGCAGGGCACATCAGACGTGAGAAGAACCGGTTACGGGGGGCGAGGGGGAAAGAAAGAAGGGACGCCGAAGCGTCCCTTGCATGTTCTTGCGAGAGGGTTTCTCACCTGACCCCGACGGGGGCTGCTGTCAGGTGAGCGCCGGCTCCGCCTGGGGTACATCGATGTCGATGCCGTCGAACGGCGAATCGCCATGGTGCTGTGCGGCGGCAGCGCTCAACGCGTCGTTCTCGGACTGAATCCGTACGAGCTCGGATTCGAGGTCCTGGACGCGCTGCTGAAGCCGTCGCATCTCGGCGAGGAGTCGCGGGTCAGAACCGCCGACGTAACCGAGAAGCGCCTTTGCCATGATGGATGGGCCTCCACACTGAGTGACCGACCGAAGCGGTGTGGGTCGTGAGGGATTTCCGCACCCGCACTGCTGGCAGAGGTTCTTCCGCACTGTGTTTTTCACTGCCAAACAGCCAAGGTGCGCGGGGCTTCCAGAGTCTCACCAAAAAGTTTGACGGTCAACACGATCACAGCCCGTCATCGCCGGACGGCCCAGGGGCGAGCGTCCGCATCTGGTGCGACGCCGCCTCTCCTGCGGCCCCGGAGGGCGTGGAGATCATTGTTAACGCGGCAGCTTGGCATGGGACCCCGCTTCTTGGCAACCATCGGTGGATTCCCGCCAAAAGCATGTGCCGGAGGCATACAGGCAGGCCGGACCGCGCCTTGGCCGTCGGGATCTCGGCATACCTCTACCCGTTCAAGATCGACCAGGAATGGTCAAGATCGTTCGGGCTCTCTCGGAACGTCGCACGGGCGGCCGTGATCACCGGACGGCGAAGGTGTCGTATCCGCCCCGCGGTGTGCCCCAAATCTCAGTGACTCCGTCAACACGGCCGGGCGTGTCGTCGGAACGCAGCCACACCAGCAAACGGTGGCAATTATCACGTGATCCCTCTGCGACGATCTGCACCCTGCCGTCGTCCAGATTCAGCGCGAAGCCCCTGAGGTCCCCGATCTCCAGAGCGTTTGCCCTGGTGAACCAGCGGAAGCCAACTCCCTGTACTCGACCGCGCACCCAGACGGTGATCCGTACGTCTTCGTTCATGCGTGCAAGCTAATGGGCGAATACGGCACTGAGCACTTCGCACCCACCCCGCTTGGCGTACAGTCCCGTCGCAATGAGCGTCACTCGAATGGGTGAAACGCATTGTCGTTGCGAGCGGTGCGGGAGCAGTCACGCGCACCTGAGTACATCGAGGAAGGCGCAGCAGATGGGACGCCATAGTCGCTCGGCCGGCGCACCCGCCGCTGAGGACCACGCGGCCGGTGCGGCAGGTCGGCACCGGGGCGCGGGCCGAGGCCGGAAGAAGGGAATCGGTGCTCCCGTACGCACCGGACTGCTCGGTGCCTCCGCCGCGATGGCCATGGGCGCCGTAGCCGTGGCGTCCGGGCTGCTGCCCGGCGGGGAGCAGTACACCGTCGGCGGTGGCAATCTGCCGGGCGAGCAGGTCCGCACCGCGGGCGCGCCCGAGCTCCAGCAGCAGGGGGGCTCGACCGCCGAGCCGACCGCCGAGGCCCCCGCGCCGCCGAGCACCGGCGACGACGGGGCGAAGCAGCCGTCGAAGTCCGCATCGACGACGCCGGACAAGCCGTCCGCCTCCGCGAGCCCGTCGAAGTCGGCGAAGACCCCGGAGAAGCCCGAGAGCGACCCCACGCGGAGCCGGAGCGAGAAGGCGAGCACCAAGCCGGCCGGCAGTGCGCCGGCGCCCGAGAAGACCAGGGACCGCGTCACCACGCCGCCGCAGACCCCGCAGCCGTCCAGCACCGCCCCGTCCGGCGCCGAGGCGGAAGTCCTCGCGCTGGTCAACGAGGAGCGGGCGAAGGTCGGCTGCCGACCGCTGCGCGCCGACAAGGCTCTGAACGGTCTCGCCGAGGCGTTCAGCAAGGACATGGCGGACCGGGGCTACTTCGACCACACCGACCCCGACGGCGACACTCCCTGGGACCGCGCCGACCAGGCGGGCGTGAGGAACCTGGGCGGCGAGAACATAGCCCGGGGCCAGGCAGACGCGCAGGCGGTCATGGCGTCCTGGATGGCCAGTGAGGGCCACCGGGAGAACATCCTGAACTGCGACTACAAGACCATCGGCATCGGCGCGCACTTCGCCGACGGCGGCCCGTGGTGGACCCAGGACTTCGGCTTCTGAGCCACCGGCGGTGGCGTCCGCGCCGCCCCGTGCACGCGCACGCGCACGACCGAGCGAGGCCCGCGACAGTACGACGTCGCGGGCCTCGTCCATGTCCCGGGCCCGCGCGGCGGTACGGGGCCGGACCGCGGGGCGGCGTTACGGGGCGAGGCGGGGCGGGCGGGTACGGGGCGGGCGCTGGCAGCGGGGGCAGAAGTAGCTCGACCGGTTCATCCAGGGGCGGCGGCGGATCAGGGTGCCGCAGCGGCGGCACGGTTCGCCCTCGCGGCCGTACACGTCCAGCGACCGGCCGAAGTAGCCGGACTCGCCGTTCACGTTGACGTAGAGGCTGTCGAAGCTGGTGCCGCCGTCCGCGAGCGCGGCGTGCAGCACGTCCCGTACGTGGCCGAGCAGTTCGACCGAGCGGGGACGGGGCAGCGAGGCCGTCGGCCGGTCGTAGTGGAGCTTGGCGCGCCACAGCGCCTCGTCCGCGTAGATGTTGCCGACGCCGCTGATGAGGGACTGGTCGAGCAGCGCGCGCTTGATCGTCGTACGGCGCAGCCGCAGCGCGGCGTAGAAGGCGGCGTCGTCGAACTCCGGGTCGAGCGGATCGCGTGCGATGTGGGCGATGACGTCCGGCAGTCCGTCGGGGGTGTTCTCGTGCAGCGAGAGTCCGCCGAAGGTGCGCTGGTCGACGAAGCGGAGTTCGGTGCCGAGGTCGTCCTCGAAGCGGATCCGGATCCGCAGGTGCTTCTCGTCCGGGGCGGATTCCGGCTGGACGAGGAGCTGGCCGCTCATGCCGAGGTGCCCCAGGACCGAGGAGTCCGTGTCGGCGAGCGGCAGCCAGAGGTACTTGCCGCGGCGGCGGGCGACACCGACACGGTGCCCCTTCAGGCGCGCGGCGAAGTCCTCGCCGCCGGCCACGTGGCGCCGTACGGAGCGGGGATGCAGCACCTGCGTGTCGGCCACCGTCCGCCCCGCGACCCAGCGTTCGAGTCCGCGCCGTACGACTTCGACCTCGGGCAGCTCGGGCACGATGCTCCTTCAGGGGGCGGTGGGGACGGTGAGTCCGGCGGCTTCGGAAGCAACTGGCCGAACACGGGGCGGGAGTTGGGAACGCCGACCGGAGTTGGGGACGGCCGGGCGGCGCGGACACGAGCTGCGCCCCTCGTGCCGTATCGACACAAGGGGCGCACCGGGAAGGGAACGTAACAGCTCAGCCCAGGGTCAGGACTTGGCCGCGTCGGCGGATTCCGAAGCCGTCGCCGAAGAGGTGTCGGCGGCCTCTTCAGAAACGACGCCGGCACCGGCCGCGGCCTCGGTCCCGACTGCCGCCTTCGCCGCCGTGGCCCGTTCGTCCGCGTCGGCCCGGATGGACCGCCACGCGGTCTCCGCGGCCTGCTGTTCCGCTTCCTTCTTGCTGCGGCCGGTGCCGGTGCCGTACGAGACACCACCGACGCGGGCGGCAGCGGTGAAGGTCTTCTCGTGGTCCGGGCCGGTCTCCGTGACGAGGTACTCGGGCACGCCGAGACTCTCCGCCGCGGTCAGTTCCTGCAGACTGGTCTTCCAGTCCAGACCAGCACCGAGGTTCGAGGACTTCTCGATGAGTGGGTCGAAGAGCCGGTGCACCAGCTCGGACGCCGCGTCGAGGCCCTGATCGAGATAGACCGCGCCGATCACCGCTTCAAGGGTGTCGGCGAGGATGGACGCCTTGTCCCTGCCTCCCGTGCCCTCTTCACCACGGCCGAGCCGGATGAAGGAGCCGAGTTCAAGGCCGCGCCCCACTTGCGCCAGCGCACGCGAATTGACCACCGCGGCCCGCAACTTGGCCAGTTGGCCTTCGGGCAGGTCGGGGTGGATGCGGTACAGCGTGTCGGTGACCACCAGACCGAGCACCGAATCCCCGAGGAATTCGAGCCGTTCGTTGGTGGGCAGACCACCGTTCTCGTACGCGAACGAGCGATGGGTCAGCGCACGTACCAGAAGGGCGGACTCCAGCTGATAGCCGAGCCGCCCTTCCAGAAGCGTGTGGGACGAGGCTGTGCTGACGTTGTCTGCCTTCTTGGCACTGGACAGTTCAGACATCGAGCCTCTCACCAGCCGCTCAGACCTCGAGGACCTGGCGCTTGTTGTAGGTGCCGCAACTCGGGCACGCGATGTGCTGGAGCTTCGGCTCCTGGCAACGCTCACACGAAACCAGGGTGGGGACCGCAGCCTTCCACTGCGACCGGCGGTGGCGCGTGTTGCTGCGCGACATCTTCCGCTTCGGAACAGCCACGGCTACTTCTCCTGCTTCTCGTCGGCACCCGGGTCGGCGCCGTCCATGTTGTCCTTCTCGCCGTCCTTGATGGTTTCGGCGAGTCCTTGCAGTGACGCCCACCGGATGTCGACGGCGTCGTGGTGATGGTCCGGGTTCTCGTCCAGCCTGATTCCGCACTCGGAGCACAGGCCGGCACAGGTCTCCCGGCACACCGGCTGCATCGGCAGTGCGAGCACCACCGCGTCACGCAGCACAGGTTCGAGGTCGAGCAGTCCGTCCTCGATGAAGAACCTGTCCTCGTCGTCCTCGGCGTCGTCGGCCGGTTCCGCCTGCTTGCTGCGGCCCCGGTCGTCGGCGTCAGGGTACGAGAACATCTCCTGGAAGTCCGCTGCCACGTCCTGGCGCACCGGCTCCAGACACCTTACGCACTCCCCCTCGGCGGTCGCACGGGCGGTGCCCGTGACGAGCACGCCCTCCATGACCGACTCCAGCCGCATCCTGAGCTCGATCGGCGCACCTTCCGGCACTCCGATCACGCCGTCGATGCCGAAGTCCTTGGGCGCCGCCGCGGAGCGGGTCAGCCGCTTGAGCGCGCCCGGACGCCGACCCAGCTCGTGTGTGTCGAACACGAGGGGGTCGCGGTGGTCGAGGCGGGCGTTCAGGGCTGCTCCTGCTTTCGAGTCGTGGGGTGGCCCGCCGGGTCGCTTGACGAGGGGGCGGCCGGATCGCGGACATCACGCGACCGAAGAGCCAGGATACTTGACGGGCCGCCGTTGGCCCAATCCGGCCGGACGCGGGCCCCGGGGGCGTACGGGGCACCGCGCGGGTTCAGCGGCCCTGCTCGTAACGGCGCAGCTGCTCCATGTCGATCATGCTGGTGTCGAAGAGGCTGGTCTCGTCGAGGGCGCCCTGCGGGTCCTGCGGCTGCTGCTGGGGCAGCTGAGGCTGCTGCTGTGCCTGGGCGTCGGGGTGCTGCTGCCAGTCCTGCGCCGCCTGGTCGTAGTTCTGCCCGTAGCCCTGGCTGTAGTTCGGGTCGTAGCCGGCGGGGTCGTAGACCGGCTGCTGCTGGGCCTGCTGGTACGCGTACGGATCCTGCTGCTGGTAGGCGTACGCGTCCTGCTGCTGGTAGCCGCCGTAGGCCGCGTCCGCGTACTGCTGCGGGGCCGCGGCGGGGTCGGCGTACTGCTGCGGGGCCTGCGCCTGCGCGGGGATCGGGATCTGGACCGGCTGCTCCGGGACCTGGTGGGCGGCGGCTCCGGCGCTCTGCGGCGACTGCTGCCCCGACACCTCGGCGAGACCGGACAGATAGTCCGCGTCGCTGGTGTGCCCCTGGTGCCCCGCCGCGTCCTGCTCCGCCATGTGCAGGCCCAGATCGTCGGTGGCGACCCGGCCGTGCAGCTTCTGCCGGCCGCGGCCGACCGCGTCGAGGGTCTTGGAGAGGACGGCCTCGAAGGCGCCGAGCTTGGCGTCGACGTAGTCGTCCGCGCGGCGGATCAGGGTGTCGGGGTCGGCGCTGTACTCAGGGGCGTCCTCGTCGGCGTACCCCTCCTCGTCCAGCCCCGGGCCGCGGCCGAGCAGCTTCTCGCGGCCACGGTCCACGGAGCCGATGGTCTTGTTGAGCACGACCTCGAAGTTCGCGAGCTTGGAGTCCACGTAGTCGTCGGCCTCGGCGCGGATCTCCTCCGCGTCCCTGCGGGCCTCGGCGAGGATGCGGTCCGCCTCTTCCTGGGCGGTGCGGGCGATCACGGTCTCGGAGATCAGCGTGGACCGCTCCGCGTGGGCCGCCTGGACGATGCGCTCGGCCTCCTGGCGGGCCTGCTCGGAGAGCTGCTCGTGGCCGCCGAGCAGCTCCTGGGCCTGGGCGAGGGAGCCTGGCAGGGCCTCGCGTACTTCGTCGAGCAGCGCGAGCAGTTCGCTGCGGTTGACCACGCAGGAGGCCGACATGGGCATGGAACGGGCGTTCCCCACCGTGTCGACGATCTCGTCGAGCTTCTTCTGCACGTCCACCGTGTGCTCGCCACTCTCTACAGCCGGGTTGGAGACGGACGCAACGACTGTACGGCCACTCGGCGCGCGCCCGACACCAGATGATGCGCCGTCAGTCGCGGACCCGGTCCGCCGCCCCGGTCAGCGCCCCGTCCCTCACTTGTTCCCCAGGCGCTCGGTCAGTGCCTCGTGTACGAGCGGAGGCAGCAGATGGGACACGTCTCCGCCCCAGGTCGCGACCTCTTTGACGAGCGAGGAGGAGAGGAAGCTGTAGATGGGGTTGGTCGGCACGAAGAGGGTCTCGACGCCGGACAGGCCGTTGTTCATCTGGGCCATCTGCAACTCGTAGTCGAAGTCGCTGACGGCGCGCAGGCCCTTGACGATGGCAGGGATGTCGCGCTGCTTGCAGAAGTCGACGAGGAGGCCGTGGAAGGCCTCGACCTCGACGTTGCCGAATTCGGCGGTGACCTGGCGGATCAGATCGATCCGTTCGTCGACGCCGAACAGTCCCTTCTTGGACTGGTTGATCATCACGGCGACGTGTACGACGTCGTACAGCTTGGAGGCACGGCCAATGATGTCGAGGTGACCATTGGTGATGGGGTCGAAGGACCCCGGACAGACGGCGCGGCGCAACTGAATTCCCTCGCTCTCCGGTCCGGTCATCGGGCGTCTTCGGGTGCGGCGGCGCGACCGTACCAAAGGGTTCCTTCGCCGTAGCGGCGTGCCCGCAACGGTTCGAACCCCTTCGGCCAGGTGAACTCCCCACCTCTGGTGCTGCGCTCCACGGTGGCGACGGCTTCGTCATTGAGCCAGCCCTCGGAGCGGAGTGTGAGGAGGATCTCGCGAAGATCGTCATCGGTGACGGCGTACGGCGGGTCGAGGAAGACGATGTCGTACGGGGCCCCGGGGGGCGGTCCTGTCACGATCTGCTCGGCTTTGCCCGTACGGACCTCGGCGCCCGGCAGTCCGAGCGCACGGACGTTGTCCCGGACGGTGCGGGCCGCCCGCGCGTCCGCCTCCACAAGGAGGGTGTGCGCGGCGCCGCGCGAGAGGGCTTCCAGGCCGACGGCGCCGGAGCCGGCGTACAGGTCGGCGACACGGAGACCGTCGAAGGTGCCGAGCAGCGCCTCCCAGGTGGAGAAGAGACCTTCGCGCGCTCGGTCGGAGGTGGGGCGGGTGCCGTTGCCCGGGGGGACGGCGAGACGGCGTCCGCCGGCGGCACCGGCGATCACGCGGGTCATGGGTGTCGGGTCCTCGGTTCGTGGAGTGCCGGAGCGGCCGCGGGCCGCCCGTGCGTCGCCACCCACGATATGGCGTCACCCGGGGCACGGCCCGCCGGGAACGGGCACGGTGGCCGCCGGGAGCGCGCCGGGGCCGCTGGGCGGGGCTGTAAGGCCCGCTCAGCCCTTGTCGAGATACTGCTCTCGCTCCGTGTCCAGCAGGGCGTCCAGGGCCGTACGCAGCTCCGGGAAGGTGTCGAGCTCCGGGTCCTCGGCGACGACGGCGACGGCCTCCTCCCTGGCCGCGGCGATGACCTCCTCGTCCTCGATGACGGCGAGCATCCGCAGCGAGGAGCGGACACCGGACTGGGCCTGGCCGAGGACATCGCCCTCGCGGCGCTGTTCGAGGTCGATACGGGAGAGCTCGAAGCCGTCGAGGGTGGAGGCGACCGCGCCGAGACGGGCCCGCGCGGGGCTCGCCTCCGGCATCTCCGAGACCAGGAGGCAGAGCCCCGGGGCGGAGCCTCGGCCCACCCGGCCGCGCAGCTGGTGCAGCTGCGAGACGCCGAACCGGTCCGCGTCCATGATCACCATCGCGGTGGCGTTGGGAACGTTGACGCCGACCTCGATGACGGTGGTCGCGACCAGGACGTCCACCTCGCCCGCCGTGAAGCGGCGCATCACGTCGTCCTTGTCATCGGGCTGCATGCGGCCGTGCAGCACCTCCGTACGGAGGCCGGTCAGCGGTCCGCCGGCGAGCTGCTTCGCGATGTCCAGCACGGCCAGCGGCGGACGCTTGTCCCCGTCAGCCTCGGCCGCCTTCGCCGCGGCCTTCTTCTTGGGCTCGTCCTCGCCGTCACCGATCCGGGGGCAGACGACATACGCCTGGTGCCCCTTGCCGACCTCCTCGCGCACCCGCTCCCAGGCGCGGGCCAGGAAGTGCGGCTTGTCCTGGGCGGGGACGACATGCGAGGCGATCGGGGAGCGGCCGGCGGGCAGTTGGTCCAGCACGGACGTCTCCAGGTCTCCGAAGACGGTCATCGCGACCGTACGCGGAATGGGCGTCGCCGTCATGACCAGCAGATGCGGCGGCTGCTTTCCTTTGGAGCGCAGCGCGTCGCGCTGCTCGACCCCGAACCGGTGCTGCTCGTCCACGACGACCAGACCGAGGTCGTGGAACCGCACCTTGTCCTCGATCAGCGCGTGCGTGCCGATCACGATCCCCGCCTCGCCGGTGGCCAGGTCCAGCAGTGCGTGACGGCGCGCCGCGGCGCCCATGGAGCCCGTGAGCAGCACCACCTTGGTGGCGGTCTCCGCGCCGCCGAGCATGCCTCCCTCGGCGAGCTCTCCCATCATCTCGGTGATCGAACGGTGGTGCTGCTGGGCGAGTACCTCGGTCGGGGCGAGCATCGCCGCCTGGCCGCCCGCGTCCACCACCGTGAGCATCGCGCGCAGCGCCACCATCGTCTTGCCGGAGCCGACCTCGCCCTGAAGGAGGCGGTGCATGGGGTGCTCGGTCGCCAGGTCGTCGAAGATCTCGCGGGTGACCTTCGTCTGGCCCTCGGTGAGGGTGAAGGGCAACTTGGCGTCGAAGGCGTCGAGCAGGCCCCCGGCCACCGGTTTCCGCGCCACCGCCGGGAGCCCGGCGTCCGCGTGCCGGCGCCGGGCGAGGGCGACCTGGAGCACGAACGCCTCGTCCCACTTGAGCCGGTCCCTGGCCTCCGCGACATCGGCCTTGCTGTCGGGCCGGTGGATCTTCAGGAGGGCTTCGGGGAGCGTGACGAAACCGCGTCCCTCGCGGAGCGAGGGCGGCAGCGGGTCGACGGCCTCGGTGGCCCTCGGCAGCACCGCGTCAAGAGCCTTGGTGATCTTCCAGGACTCCAGGCCCTTGCAGGCCGGATAGATCGGGATCAGCTTGCCCGCGAAGTCGTCCACGGCCTCGTCCCCGCTGTCCCTGCCCAGCGGCACATACGTGGGATGGGCGAGCTGGAGCTTCCGGTTGAACATCGAGACCTTGCCCGCGAACATGCCGCGGCTGCCGGGCAGCAGGTCCTTGTGCGGCTTGTGGATACCCCGGCCGAAGAAGACCAGTTGGAGCCGGCCGCTGCCGTCGGTGAGGGTGATCTCCAGCCGCTGGCCCCGGCCGCCGTTGAACTTCAGGACGCGGGAGTCGGCGACCTGGGCGACGACCGTGACGTCCTCGTCCAGCGGGAGGTCGGCGAGGCGGGTGAGCTGGCCCCGCTCCTCGTACCGCCTCGGGTAGTGGTGCAGCAGATCACCGACCGTGTGCAGGTCGAGCTGCTCGGCCATCACCTTCGCGGTGGCGGGACCGAGCGTCTTCTTGAGGGATTCATCCAGCGCGGACACACGATCCATTGCACACCACATCACTGACATCCGTCGCGCACCTGTGGACAACTCCAGGTCGGAGGCGGGTCATGCGGACTGGCCGGGCAGACAGAGGTCCGGGCCGGTTCAGCGGCTCACCGCCGGACCTCGGTGACCGCGGTGAGCAGGACGGCGCAGTCCTCCAGGGCCGTCAGGCCGTGGCGCTCGTGCGGGATCGGGCCCACCTGTCCGGCGATCATGTCCTGGTCGCCGGACTTCTTCGTCAGCCGTACGCGGCCGTGCAGCACCTGAAGGCTGGCCGCCGGGGGCGCGTTGTGCTCGTCGAGGGCCGAGCCGGAGGTCAGCGCGATGACGGTCTGCCGCAGCGGTCCGTCGTGCAGGAAGAGGTGCGCACTGCGGCCGTGGGCGCTGGCGCGCGCGTCGTCGAGCTGGTTGCGGGCGATCAGGGTCAGGTCGTCCATCGCTGGGCCTCTCACCTCGGGCGGTGCGCGCGTCTGTCGTGAGCCGCTTACCCACCATCGTCACAGGTACCGCGCCCCGTGCAAGCCGTGGCCGAGGCGGGCGGTATGCGCGTACGGCCGCGCTCCGCGCCTACTCGACGCCGATCAGCAGCGGCACCGACTGACGGCCGCCCCGGTAGACGACCGTGTCGACGGCCAGGTGCCCGTCCCGTACGTGGCGCTCCAGGCGCTCCGCGAGCGCGTCCGGTACGTCCTCGCCGAGAACGAGGGTGACCAGTTCGCCGCCCGCCGACAGCATCCGGTTGAGCACGGCCTCGGCGGTGGAGGCGAGTTCGGCGCCGATCACCGCGACGTCGCCGTCGATCAGCCCGAGCAGGTCGCCGGCCTGGCAGATGCCCGCCGTGGTCCAGGACTGCCGCTCGGCGACGGCCAGTTCGGCGTAGCGGGTGGCGCCGGCCGCCGACGTCATGGCCACTACGTCCTCGTCGAAGCGGCGGTCGGGCTCGTGCACGGCGAGCGCGGCGATGCCCTGAACGGCCGCCCTGGTCGGGATGAGGGCGACCCGGATGCCTTCGGCGCGGGCCTGCTCGGCGGCAGCGGCGGCGGTGTGGCGCAGTTCCGTGTCGTTCGGCAGGAGCACCACCTCATGCGCGTGGGCACGCCGGATGGCGTCGACCAGCTCGCCGCTGGCCGGTGGCTCCCCCGGGCGCGCCAGCACCGTCGTGGCTCCCGCCTCGGCACACAGCCCGGCCAGCCCCTCGCCCGGGACCACGGCCACCACGGCGCGCTGCGCCCGCTCCCGGCGGTGCCCGGCAGCCGCCGCGCCGAAGTGTGTGATGCGGATCCGGTACGGGCGTCCCGCCTCGACGCCGGCCTCCACGGCTGCGCCCGCGTCGTCCACGTGGACGTGGACGTTCCACAGCCCGTCGCCGCCGCCGACGACGAGGGAGTCGCCGAGCGCGTCGAGGCGGCGGCGGAGCCGGGCGATACCGGTCTCGTCCGTCTCCAGGAGGTAGATCACCTCGAAGGCGGGGCCGACGGGGCCGTCGTCGGCCTCGCAGGACTCCACGACGGCGGGCAGTTCGTGCGGGCGTGCGGCCGGTGCGCCGAGGGACGGGGCGTCGCCGGTGACGGCCTCGACGAGTGCGGCGAGGACGGCGAGCAGGCCCCGTCCGCCGGCGTCGACGACACCGGCGCGACCGAGGACGGCCAGCTGTCCGGGCGTCGCGTCGAGCGCGATGCGGGCCCCGGCGTAGGCCGCGTGGACGGCCGCCCCGTCGCCGTACGCCGCGCCGTCCTGGTCCGCGCCGTCACGGGCGTCTCCCGCGCCGTCGTCCCGTGCTCGCGCCGCGGCGTCCGCCGCCGCCGACGCCACCGTGAGGATCGTGCCCTCGACCGGATGCGCGACGGCCTCGCGCGCCAGCTGCGCCGCCCTGCGCAGCGCCCTCGCCAGCTGGTCGCCGCCGCCTTCGGCCGCTCCGTCGGCCCGGGTGGCGGCCCCGTCCGCGGTCTCTTTCCGGGCTTCGCCGAGGATCTCCGCCATGCCGCGCAGCAGCTGCGCGAGGATCGTCCCGGAGTTGCCCCGGGCGCCGATCAGCGCCCCGTGCGCCATGGCCCGTACGGTGTCGGGCAGGTCCGGTACGGACGTGCCCGTCGCGTGCGCGTCGAAGACGGCCTCGACGGCCTGCGCCGCGGACTCCACGGTCAGATAGAGATTGGTGCCGGTGTCCCCGTCGGCGACCGGATAGACGTTGATCGCGTCGATCTCCTCGCGGTCCCGGCCCAGGGCGTCCAGCGCCAGCGAGCACCAGGTACGCACCGCTGCGGCGTCGAGGATGTGCGGCACCTGGGGGTCCTCCTTGGCGGCCTGGGCTGCGAACTGCACCGCAGAGTAGTCCGCCCGCACCGTAGTGGCAGGTGGGAAGGGGGGCGGGACGAGGGTGGGTGCGGACATGGTAGTTTCGTTCAACCGGACAGGGCGTTGTATGCTCCTCCGGTTGCCCGGCGAGAGTCGGGCCACCTCCCCCGGCGCAGCCGACATCGGTCAAAGATTCTGTCGCGCCGGAATTCACCGTAAGTGCATCTGAAGTCTTTGGAGTGACCCGTGGCTGCCAACTGCGACGTCTGCGGCAAGGGGCCGGGCTTCGGCAACAACATTTCGCACTCGCACCGCCGTACGTCCCGTCGCTGGAACCCGAACATCCAGCGCGTGCGTGCCGTGGTCGGTCGGACGCCGAAGCGGCTCAACGTCTGCACCTCGTGCATCAAGGCCGGCAAGGTCTCGCGCTGACGTTCTCGTCGTGGCGCAGCCCCTGCGGTTGCCTTGAAAGCCGGTCCACCTCGGTGGACCGGCTTTTTGTCGTGCCCAACTGCCGCACCGTGTTGGGGTAGTTGGCCCGCCGGACCACGTCGGCACACGGCAGGCAACGGGCGTCAGCGGAAGCGCCAGGCGTGGTCCACGGGGCCGATACCGCCGCCCAGCGGGAAGCCGGCCGCGATCGCGCCCGTCACGTACCTCTTCGCGGCGACGACGGCTTCCAGGACCCCCTGCCCCGTCCCCAGCCCCGCCGCGATCGCCGAGGCGAGCGTGCAGCCCGTCCCGTGCGTGTGCCGGTTGTCGTGACGCGGCGCGCGCAGCCAGTGTTCCTCGCTGCCGTCCGTCAGCAGATCCACGGCGTCCCCCGGCAGATGCCCGCCCTTGATCAGCGCCCAGCGCGGCCCGAAGCTGAGCACGGCGCCCGCCGCGCGCCGCATCCCGTCCTCGTCCCGCACCTCCACACCGGTCAGCTGCGCCACCTCGTCGAGGTTCGGCGTCGCGACGGTCGCCGTCGGCAGCAGCTTCTTCCGTACGGAGTCCAGCGCCGAGGCCGCGAGCAGCGAGTCTCCGTGCTTGGAGACCCCGACCGGATCGACGACCACGGGGGCGTCGGTCTCCGCGAGGAGTTCGGCGACGGTCTCCACCAGCGCCGCCGACGAGAGCATGCCGGTCTTGACCGCCTGGACACCGATGTCGTCCACGACGCTGCGGTACTGAGCCCGTACCGCTTCCACGGGCAGGTCCCAAGCGCCTTGCACGCCGCGCGAGTTCTGCGCCGTGACGGCCGTGAGCACGCTCATGCCGTGCACGCCGAACGCCAGCATCGTCTTGAGGTCGGCCTGGATGCCCGCACCGCCGCCGGAGTCGGACCCGGCGACGGTGAGAACGCGGGCGGGCGCACGGCCCGCCCCCGGGGGTACGGAGGGCGCGACCGGCTCGGAGGATATGGGCATCCCCCGAATCTACTCGGCCCGGTCCAGCACGCCCTAGTCCCCGAAGTGGTCCCAGCCGCCCTTGCTCGTCCACGGCGCCCCGTCGACCGTCACCTGCGGCAGCGCCGACGGGTTGAGGACCTCGCCGATCACCTTCCACCTGGCGGGGAGCTTGGCGTCCGAGGGGAACGTCGCCACGATCGCGTGGTCCTCTCCCCCGGTCAGCACCCACTGGAGCGGATCCACGCCCACCGCCTGCCCGATGTCGTTCATCTGCGACGGGATGTCGATGAGCCCCGACCGCAGATCGATACGGACCTTGCTGGCCTCGGCGATGTGCCCGAGGTCGGCGACGAGGCCGTCGCTCACGTCCGTCATCGCCGTGGCGCCGAGTCCCGCCGCCGCCGGCCCCGCGTGGTACGGCGGTTCGGGCCGCCGGTGCGCCTCGACAAAGGCACGCGGTGACCTGAATCCCCGCGACAGCACGGCGTGCCCGGCGGCGGACCAGCCCAACCACCCGGTGTACGCGACGACATCGCCCGGCTGCGCGCCCGACCTGGTCACCGGATCGTGGTTGCGGAGATCGCCGAGCGCGGTGATCGCGAGGGTGATCGTCTCGCCCCGTACGACGTCGCCGCCGACCACCGCCGCGCCCGCGACCTGGCACTCGTCGCGGATGCCGTCCATCAGCTCGGTGGGCCAGGTGACGGGGAGTTCGGCCGGGACGACCAGGCCGAGCAGCAGCGCCGTCGGGACCGCCCCCATCGCCGCGATGTCGGCGAGATTCTGCGCGGCGGCCTTCCTTCCCACGTCGTACGCGGTCGACCAGTCGCGGCGGAAGTGCCGCCCTTCAAGGAGGAGGTCCGTACTCGCCACGACCCTGCGGTCGGGTGCGGCCACTACCGCGGCGTCGTCGCCCGGCCCGAGCCGGACCGCCGGGGTGGTGGTGAGCCGGGAAGTGAGCTCCCTGATGAGTCCGAACTCCCCCAACTCGCCCACGGTGCCCTTCACCGAGTCCCACCTCTCGTCGTGCGGCCGGCAACTCCGGCCGGCCTGGTTGTCCGGCCGGGGTTCCGGCCCCCTGCGTCGGCCCGGTGCCCGCAGTCGTGGACCGCCGTCGCTCTCGGTCCGTTCGGCCCGTACGTCAACTTCACCGCTCCGTGCGTCACGCCGCCGGTGCCGCCGTACGCGCAGGTCTCCCCGCGGCACTGGGTGACGCGATACCGTGGCGTCCCTTCTCCCCACAAGATCCTCGTGGCCGCCCTGGAGGTTCCGTGGTACAGGCGTACATCCTTATTCAGACCGAGGTGGGCAAGGCGACGGTCGTCGCCGAGACCATCGCGAAGATCCCTGGAGTGATACATGCCGAGGACGTCACCGGTCCCTACGACGTGATCGTGCGTGCCCAGTCCGACACCGTGGACGACCTCGGTCGCATGGTGGTCGCCAAAGTCCAGCAAGTGGACGGGATCACCCGCACCCTGACCTGCCCGGTCGTGCACCTGTAGCCCCCGTCTACGCTTGGCCGGTGACCCTTCCGCTGCGCAGGCTATCCGGCCCCCGATTCGCCCGCCTGCCCGCCGTCCTCGTACTCGCCGTGACAGTCGGCTGCTCCTCCACGGACGCCCCGGCATCCGTCCCGGTTCCCGGTCCTCCGGCGGAGGAGGCGGCTTTCTGCCGCGCACTGGACAAGGAGCTGCCGAAGAGCGTCGACGGGCACGACCGGAATGATCCGGAGCCGGATTCCGCGCTGACCGCCGGGTGGGGAGACGCCGCGATCGTACTGCGCTGCGGCGTCCCCCGGCCCGAGCGGATGAGCGACCCCCAGGCGAAGGGGGTGGACGTGGACGGCGTCAACTGGATGCTGGAGGAACGGGATTCGGGGCCCCGGTTCACCACCACGTACCGCAAGACGTACGTCGAGGTCACCCTCGGCGACCAGTACCTGCACGACGCCGGTCCGCTCTCGGACTTCGCGGGACCGGTCGCCGACACGGTCCCGCCCAGTCTCTAGCCGGGCCCGCACGGGGCGTACGTGCCCCGGGGAAACGATTCCGCGCGGTGCCGCGGGACCGGAGCCTCAGCGCAGTCCGGTCGGACGGCGCAGCGCCGCCTGGATCAGCCGGTCGATCAGCTCCGCGTAGCCGACGCCGCTCTCCTGCCACATCCGCGGGTACATCGAGATCGGCGTGAAGCCCGGCATCGTGTTGATCTCGTTGATGACGAACCCGCCGTCCTCCGTAAGGAAGAAGTCCGCGCGGACGAGTCCCTCGCAGGACACGGCGTCGTACGCCTCGACGGCGAGCCGCTGGACCTCCGCCGTCTGCTCCTCCGTAAGAGGCGCGGGCACCAGGCCGGCGGCGGCGTCGATGTACTTGGCCTCGAAGTCGTAGAACTCGTGCGACGTGACGGGCGGGATCTCGGCGGGCACGCTCGCGCGCGGGCCGTCCTCGAACTCCAGCACCCCGCACTCGATCTCCCGGCCCCGCAGCAGCGATTCGACGAGGATCTTCGGGTCGTGGCGCTGCGCCTCCTCGATCGCGTCCTCCAGGCCTTCCAGGGCGTCGACCTTGGTGATGCCCATGGACGATCCGGCGCGCGCGGGCTTCACGAAGACCGGCCAGCCGTGCTCGGCGGCGAAGTCCACGATCCTCTTCCGGGCGCCGGACGGATCGCGCTGCCAGTCGCGCGGGCGGATCACCTCGTACGGCCCGACGGGCAGCCCGTACGAGAGGAACACCCGCTTCATGTACTCCTTGTCCTGGCCGACGGCGGACGCCAGAACGCCCGCGCCGACGTACGGGACGCCGGAGAGCTCCAACAGCCCCTGGAGGGTGCCGTCCTCGCCGTACGGGCCGTGCAGTACCGGGAAGACGACGTCGACCTCGCCCAGCGCCTTCGGCACGGAGCCCTGCTCGCTGTAGACGACCTCGCGGTTGCCCGGGTCGACGGAGAGGACGACGCCGCCCTCCGTGGACTCGGCCAGTTCCTCGACGCTCGGCAGCCGGCGGTCGGCGATGCCCATGCGGTCGGGTTCGTCTGCGGTGAGCGCCCAGCGTCCGTCGGTGGTGATGCCGATGGGGAGCACGTCGTACTTCGTACGGTCGATGGACCGCAGTACGGCGCCGGCGGTGACCACCGAGATGGCGTGCTCGGAGCTCCGGCCGCCGAAGACGACCGCCACACGCGGCTTGCGGAGCTGCTGCTCAGGGCTCTGGGGGAGGTTCTCGCTGCTCATATCGCGATGAGGTTACCCGCTGACCGGCGCCGCGTCAGCGGCGTTCGGGCTTGGCGCTGCGCGCCATCAGCTCCTTCACCGCGACGAGCGGGGGCTTCCCTTCGTGGACGATGCTCACGACCGTTTCCGTGATCGGCATGTCGACATCGTGCCGCCGGGCCAGATCGAGCACCGACTGGCAGGACTTGACGCCTTCCGCGGTCTGCGTGCTCGCCGCGATCGTCTCCTCCAGCGTCATGCCGCGCCCGAGGTTGGTACCGAAGGTGTGGTTCCGGGAGAGGGGCGAGGAACACGTCGCGATCAGATCGCCCATTCCGGCGAGTCCGGAGAAGGTGTGCGGGTCGGCGCCCATCGCCAGCCCCAGGCGAGTGGTCTCGGCGAGACCGCGCGTCATCAGCGACGCCTTCGTGTTGTCGCCGAGTCCCATGCCGTCGGCGATGCCGACGGCGAGCCCGATGACGTTCTTGACCGCCCCGCCTAGTTCACAGCCGACCACGTCGGTGTTGGTGTACGGGCGGAAGTACGGCGTGTGGCAGGCCGTCTGGAGCCGGGTGGCGACGGCCTCGTCGGTGCACGCCACGACGGCGGCGGCGGGCTGCCTGGCGGCGATCTCCCCAGCGAGGTTGGGGCCGGTGAGGACGGCGACCCGGTCGGCGGGCGCCTGGGCGACCTCGCCGATCACCTCGCTCATGCGCTTCGCGGTGCCCAGTTCGACGCCCTTCATCAGGGAGACGAGAACGGTGTCCCGGGGCAGCGCGGACGACCAGGCGGCGAGATTGGCGCGCAGCGTCTGCGAGGGGATGGTGATGACGGTGAACTCGGCGTCCCTGGCGGCCTCCGCCGGGTCGGTGGTAGCCCGTACCGAGGAGGGCAGTTCGGCGCCCGGCAGATACTCCGGGTTGGTGCGGGTGCTGTTGACAGCGTCGGCGACCTCGGGGCGGCGGGCCCAGAGCGTCACCTCGCATCCCGCGTCGGCGAGAATCATGGCGAACGCCGTTCCCCACGATCCCGTCCCGAAGACCGCGACGCGCGTCACTGCAACCCCTCTTCCGCGGCCTTGCGCCGCTTCTCTTCCAGAACCTTGCGGTGGTCGTACGGTGCGGCCGGCACCGGCTCGCCGCGTACCTCGGCGAGCAGTTCGGTGATGGCCGCCATGATGACCTCGGTGACCTCACGGAGGATTTCGGGTGTCGGCTCCATCCCGTAGAAACGGGAGAGGTCGATCGCCGGGCCCGCCTTCACGCGCAGCGTCGGACGCGAAAGGAATCGGGACTTCTCCACCTTGGCGTACGGCGGGACCACCAGATTGGCGCCCCACTGCGCGACGGGAATGACCGGCGCCTTCGTAAGGAGGGCGACGCGTGCCGCACCGGTCTTGCCGGTCATCGGCCACATGTCCGGGTCGCGGGTGAGGGTGCCTTCGGGGTAGAAGGCGACACATTCCCCGCGCTCGATGGCGTTCACGGCGGCCCGGAACGCGTCCAGGGCGTTGGAGCTCTCGCGATAGACGGGAATCTGTCCGGTGCCGCGGAGCATCATGCCGACGAAAGGCAGGTCGAAGAGCGCCGCCTTGGCGAGCAGTCGCGGCACCCGGCCGCTGTTGTACTGAAAGTGTCCGTAGGAGAGGGGATCCAGAGCCGAGTTGTGGTTCACCACGGTGATGAATCCACCGTGGGCCGGAATGTGTTCCATCCCCCGCCAGTCCCGCTTGAACAGAACGACCAACGGCGGTTTCGCGATGACCGCTGCCAGGCGGTACCAGAAGCCGATTCTGGGGCGGGACACTCGGACACCTTTCTCTGTGGCCTGGCTTGGGCCGGGCCTGGCTGCCGGGGGCGGGGTGCCGCCCCGGGCCTCTGCCCTGTCGTGGACACCGTACGCCCCGGTCCGCGGACCGGATCTGCGGGCTCCGTTCCCCATTTCGGCGGCACGGTGGGCCCTCCACCGCGCCGTGCGGCGCGATCGGGCCACAATAGAGGGCCGAACGCGTAAGGACGGAGAGCTCGCCACGAACACCGACCCGACGGCCGCCTGGTCCCTGGTGGTCCCGCTCAAGCCGCTCGTGGTGGCCAAGAGCAGGCTCGCCGTGTCGACGGGCGAGCTGCTACGGCCCCAGTTGGCGCTGGCGTTCGCCCAGGACACCGTCGCCGCGGCGCTGGCCTGCCCGGTCGTACGCGACGTGGTGGTTGTGACCGACGACCCGCTGGCCGCGGCCGAACTGACCGCGCTGGGCGCGCGCGCCGTCCCCGACAGTCCGGCGGCCGGGCTCAACGCGGCGTTGGCGTACGGCGCGCGGGCGGTCAGGGCGGACAGGCCGCGGGCTGCCGTCGCGGCTCTCAACGCCGATCTGCCGGCGCTGCGGCCTGCCGAGCTGGCGCGGGTGCTCACCGCCGCCGGGGATTTTCCGCGCGCATTTCTCGCGGACGCCGCCGAAATCGGTACGACTTTGCTGGCCGCCCGTGGCGGCTCGGAATTGAATCCGGCATTCGGCGGGGCTTCGCGGCACCGGCATTTGTCCACGGGCGCGGTGGAAATTGTCCTGGGCGGTGTGGATTCCGTACGGCGGGACGTCGATACCGGAGAGGATCTGCTGGCCGCCGCCGCTCTGGGGCTCGGCCCGTACACGGCGCGGCATCAGGCGGCTCGCGCCCCGGCGTCGGACGGCGCCCCGGACGGCGCGGTGCGCGCTCCGTCCTGCGGCATCCACGGTCCGGTCCGCGATCCCGTCTCCGGGGCGCGGCCGGGGTGCTGACCGATACGCTGGCGGGCATGCAGGCGACCGCGTACACCTTCGAATCCGAGACCCGCAGCGGCAGTGTGCTGCTCGACGACGGGACGCCGGTGGAATTCGACGCCGCCGCGTTCGACGCGGGCGGCCTGCGGCTGCTGCGGCCGGGCCAGCGGGTCCGTATCGAACGCGAGGGCGGGAACAGCGGCAACATCACCCTGGTGACGCTGCAGACGCTCTGAGGGCCGCTGAGGGCCGTCACAACGCCGCGGGCCGGGCTCCCCGAGGGGAGCCCGGCCCGGCGCGTGAGTGGCCCTACGAGCTTGTGCCGCTTACTTGTTCCTCGCGGTGGTCTTCTTGGCGGTGGTGGTGCGAGAGGACACCTTTCGGGCGGGCGCCTTCTTGGCGGTCGCCTTCTTGGCCGGCGCGGTCTTCTTCGCGGTGGCCTTCTTGGCGGTGGACTTCTTCGCGGCCGACTTCTTGGCCGCCGTGGTCTTCTTCGTCGCCGTCTTCTTGGCGGCCGAGGTCTTCTTGGCCGCCCTCTTGGCGGTGCCCGCGACGGCGGTCTTCCTGGCCGCGGCCTTCTTCGCCGTCGCCTTCTTGGCGGTGGCCTTCTTGGCCGCGGCCTTGGCGGTCGTACGGGCGGAAGAACCGCCCGAGAGGCTGCCCTTGGGAGCCTTCTTGACGGCCACGTCGTTCTTGGGAAGCTTCTTCGAGCCACTCACCAGGTCCTTGAAGCCCTGGCCCGCACGGAAACGCGGCACCGACGTCTTCTTGACCCGCACCCGCTCGCCCGTCTGCGGGTTACGCGCGTAACGGGCCGGGCGGTCGACCTTCTCGAACGAACCGAAGCCGGTGACGGAGACCCGCTCACCCGCGACGACGGCGCGGACAACAGCGTCCAGTACCGCGTCGACCGCGTCGGCCGCCTGCTGACGACCGCCGACCTTGTCCGCAATTGCTTCTACGAGCTGCGCCTTGTTCACGTCTTCCCCTTCGGAGACATTGCCAGAACGAAAGTGTTCAAGCTTTTCCGCACGTTAGGCAGATATATACCGCAAATCAAACACGAAACGGGCTAATCACCCTAGTGCCGCAACGAAGTCGACCCCGCGGAGTTCCGCGGCTTCAGTCGCCTTGCGGGAATCGACCCTCGTCGAGGTCCTTCATCAAACGGTCCAGACGACGTGCCGCGTCTAAGAGATCGTGTTTGGCCGCGGCCGTGATGACCAGCAGCTTCCGGGTCAGCGCCATCCGTACGCCCTCCGGGACTTGCAGTGCGCGCACCCTTGTGTGCGCTTCCTTGAGCCGGTCCGCGACCACTCCGTAAAGCTCGAGTTGACTGTCGCGTTCCATGCACCGATTGTGCCATCTGGGGCGAGTTGTCGCCCGACGGGGTCTCAACAAGGCACTGCGCCCCCTACCTGGAGGCAGGGGGCGCAGACGGGTAAAAGCGCTGATCAGACGGCAATTGTGCGGGGCTTGAAGGACGGCCGGGAGGCCTCGTACGAAGCGATGTCCGCTTCGTTCTTCAGGGTGAGACCGATGTCGTCGAGACCGTTAAGCAGGCGCCAGCGGGCGTTCTCGTCCAGCTCGAAATCGGCGGTCACCGTGGCCCCGTCGGGGCCCTCGGCGCGTACCTGACGCGCTTCGAGATCCACCGTCACCGTCGCGGTGGGGTGCGCCTCGGTCAGTTCCCAGAGGTGGTCGACGACGCGCTGCTCCAGAACGACCGTCAGCAGGCCGTTCTTGAGGGAGTTGCCGCGGAAGATGTCGGCGAACCGGGAGGAGATGACGGCGCGGAAACCGAAGTTCTGCAGCGCCCACACGGCGTGTTCGCGTGAGGAGCCGGTGCCGAAGTCGGGTCCGGCGACCAGCACCGAGGCGCCCTGCCGCTCGGGCTGGTTGAGAACGAAGGCCGGGTCCTTGCGCCAGGCCTCGAAGAGCCCGCCCTCGAAGCCGTCACGCGTGACCTTCTTCAGCCAGTGCGCCGGGATGATCTGGTCGGTGTCGACGTTGCCGCGGCGCAGCGGGACGGCCCGGCCGGTGTGTGTGGTGAAAGCTTCCATGACCGCTCAGGCCTCCACGGGGGTGCGGGTGTCGGACAGGTCGGCGGGCGAGGCGAGATGGCCCAGGACGGCGGTAGCCGCGGCGACCTGGGGCGAGACGAGATGGGTCCGGCCGCCCTTGCCCTGCCTGCCCTCGAAGTTGCGGTTCGAGGTCGAAGCGGAGCGCTCGCCGGGCGCGAGTTGGTCGGGGTTCATGCCCAGACACATCGAACAGCCCGCGTGCCGCCACTCCGCGCCCGCGCCGGTGAAGACCTTGTCCAGACCCTCGGACACGGCCTGGAGCGCGACCCGTACGGAGCCGGGGACCACCAGCATCCGTACACCGTCGGCGACTTTGCGGCCGGCCAGGATCGAGGCCGCCGAGCGCAGGTCCTCGATGCGGCCGTTGGTGCAGGAACCTACGAAGACGGTGTCCACCGCGATGTCCCGCAGCGCCTGGCCCGCGGTCAACCCCATGTATTCCAGGGCCTTTTCGGCGGCGAGCCGCTCCGAGGCGTCCTCGTACGAAGCGGGGTCGGGGACCCGCGTCGAGAGCGGCGCGCCCTGGCCGGGGTTGGTGCCCCAGGTGACGAACGGGGCCAGTTCGGTGGCGTCGATGAAGACCTCGGCGTCGAAGACGGCGTCGTCGTCGGTGCGCAGGGTCCGCCAGTACTCGACGGCGGCGTCCCAGTCGGCCCCGTCGGGGGCGTGGTCGCGGCCCCGAAGGTAGTCGAAGGTGGTCTGGTCGGGGGCGATCATGCCCGCCCTGGCGCCGGCCTCGATCGACATGTTGCAGATGGTCATGCGGGCTTCCATCGAGAGCTTCTCGATGGCGGAGCCGCGGTATTCGAGGACGTAACCCTGGCCGCCGCCGGTGCCGATGCGGGCGATGACGGCGAGGATCAGGTCCTTGGCCGTGACGTCGGCGGGCAGTTCGCCCTCGACGGTGATGGCCATGGTGCGGGGGCGGGCCAGCGGCAGCGTCTGGGTGGCCAGGACGTGCTCGACCTGGCTGGTGCCGATGCCGAAGGCGAGCGCGCCGAAGGCGCCGTGGGTGGAGGTGTGGCTGTCGCCGCACACGACGGTGGTGCCGGGCTGGGTCAGTCCGAGCTGCGGGCCCACGACGTGGACGACACCCTGCTCGACGTCGCCCAGCGGGTGCAGCCGGACCCCGAAGTCGGCGCAGTTCTTGCGCAGCGTCTCCAGCTGGACGCGGGAGACGGGGTCGGCGATCGGCTTGTCGATGTCGATCGTCGGGGTGTTGTGGTCCTCGGTCGCGATGGTGAGGTCGAGCCGCCGCACCTGCCGGCCGTTCTGGCGCAGGCCGTCGAACGCCTGCGGGCTCGTGACCTCGTGCAGCAGGTGCAGATCGATGAAGAGAAGGTCGGGCTCGCCCTCGGCGCGCCGGACGACATGGTCGTCCCAGACCTTCTCCGCGAGTGTCCTACCCATCGCTTTCCCTTCGGCCGGCAGCGCCGCCGGCAGTCCTGGAGATATGTGGGGCCCACGCCGGTCCCCCGTGCCCGCGTCGGCTGCGGGCCCGGTTCGGGTGCGGGCCCATGCGTACAGGTTGGCAAGTTCCCCGGAAAATTGAACTTGCGTTTCACAGAGTGAGACGTGAGTATCGTTGCATGGACAACTCTAGCGGCGTCGGCGTTCTCGACAAGGCGGCTCTGGTACTGAGCGCTCTGGAGTCCGGTCCGGCCACCCTCGCAGGGCTGGTCGCTGCGACCGGGCTCGCACGGCCCACGGCCCACCGGCTGGCCGTGGCCCTCGAACACCACCGGATGGTGGCGAGGGACATGCAGGGCCGGTTCATCCTGGGCCCGCGCCTCGCCGAGCTGGCGGCGGCGGCCGGGGAGGACCGTCTGCTGGCGACGGCCGGGCCGGTGCTCACACATCTGCGGGACGTGACCGGGGAGAGCGCGCAGCTCTACCGGCGCCAGGGCGACATGCGGATCTGCGTGGCCGCGGCCGAGCGGCTGTCCGGACTGCGGGACACGGTGCCCGTCGGCTCCACGCTCACCATGAAGGCGGGCTCGTCCGCGCAGATCCTGATGGCCTGGGAGGAGCCGGAGCGGCTGCACCGCGGGCTTCAGGGGGCGCGGTTCACGGCGACGGCGCTCTCCGGGGTACGGCGGCGGGGCTGGGCCCAGTCGATCGGTGAGCGCGAGCCGGGCGTCGCCTCGGTCTCGGCGCCGGTGCGCGGTCCCTCCAACCGGGTCGTCGCGGCGGTCTCGGTGTCCGGGCCGATCGAGCGGCTGAGCCGGCACCCGGGCCGGATGCACGCGCAGGCGATCATCGACGCGGCGGGGCGGCTGTCGGAGGCGCTGCGGCGTACCGGCTGATCGGCCGCGCGGGGCGGCTCACCGGGGCGGGGCCGGGCTCCGCGCCCGCCGACGGTTCACCGCACCGCGGAACCCCCAACTCCGGCCCCGTGTTCGGGGAGTTGACGGAGCTGGAGAGTTCACCACGCCGGCACTCACCCGCCGAGCCGGTCGGCCGCCCGTTCGCCGCGACGGCCCACCGGGACGACCTCCGTGGCCGCGCCGAGGCCGAACGCCGGCATGTTGATGTAGACGCTCTCGTACGAGCCCGCCGGGACGACGTACGTCTCGTGCCAGAAGCCCACCTTGCCCTTGCCGGCGCGCAGCCGCCGGTTGAACTCCGCCCAGGCGGGGCGGTGCTGCCTGTCCGGCGCGGAGGCGTAGGCGAGCAGCTTCTCCTTCGAGTCCCAGTACTGGACGACGTACAGCACCCGCGGGAAGCCCATCAGCGTCTGGAGGCCGATCATCCCGCTGTCCTTGTCCCGTGACACCTCCTTGAGCATCCTCGGCATGGCCGTGAACACGGGCCACCAGCTGCGCAGGGCACGGAAGTTGTTGACGCGCATCCCGATGAGGAAGACGACGACGTCGCCCTTCGCGTCCGCGGTCATCCGGCCGTCGATCAGTTCTGTACGCATGACGATCCCCCTTGGTTCCGGTTGCTTCCGGTTCGTTCCAGCTGATTACGGCCGCGCGGCGGCGGCGTACGGGCGGCACCCCCGTTGGAGAGTGCCGCTATCCATGATTAGATAGTGGCACTCTCCAAGGGAAGGTGCAAGCGGTATGCGCATGGCGGAGCTGAGCGAGCGCAGTGGGGTCCCGACCGCCACGATCAAGTACTACCTGCGGGAGGGGCTGCTCAGACCGGGCCACCGGGTCACCGCCACGCAGTCCACGTACGGCGAGGAGCACCTGCGCCGGCTGCGTCTCGTCCGCGCGCTGATCCAGGTGGGCCGGATGCCGGTCGCGACCGCGCGCGAGGTCCTCGGCGCCATCGAGGACGAGTCCATCGACCACCACGCGCGTCTGGGCTCCGCGATCAGGGCGCTGCCCAACGACGGGGCGCTGGACGCCGCCTTCGAGTCCGGTGAACTGGACGAGGAGACGGAGGCCGCCCGGCGCCGGGCGGACGAGTTGTTCGAGGAACTGGGCTGGACATTCGCGCTGGCGTCGGGCGCCGCGGAGGCCGCGTATCGCGTCCTGGTTGGCGCGATCGCCGGACTGGCCAGGACCGGCTATCCGTGCGAGCTGGCAGACCTGCTGCCGTACGGGCGGCTGGCCGACCAACTCGGCGTCACCGACATCGACATGGTGGAGCGGTACGGGGACCCGTACGAGCAGGTGGAGGCGGCGGTGGCGCTCACGGTGCTGTACGAGCCGGTGCTGCTCAGCCTGCGCCGGCTGGCGGAGGCGGAGGAGTCCAACCGGCGATACAGCCGCGGGAGTTGAGGGCGCCCGAACGAACGGCCCCGGGGACGGGGACAGAGCTGGGGACAGAGAGAAGGCCCTCCGCGATTGCGGAGGGCCTTTTCGTCACGTACCCCCGACCGGATTCGAACCGGCGCTACCGCCTTGAGAGGGCGGCGTGCTAGGCCGCTACACAACGGGGGCCAGCAGGTGGAGCGTTGAGTTGAGCTGGGCTACCAGGACTCGAACCTAGAACAACGGAACCAGAAACCGTCGTGTTGCCAATTACACCATAGCCCAAGGGTGGTTCAGCCTTGCGTTCTGCGTACCCCCGACCGGATTCGAACCGGCGCTACCGCCTTGAGAGGGCGGCGTGCTAGGCCGCTACACAACGGGGGCCCTAGCGATCCTGCATCGACATGTCCGGGTGCGACCCGAAGAAATCGGAGAGAAGGATCTGTACCCCCGACCGGATTCGAACCGGCGCTACCGCCTTGAGAGGGCGGCGTGCTAGGCCGCTACACAACGGGGGCGTTGCAGAAGAACTCTGCGCTGGGCTACCAGGACTCGAACCTAGACTAACGGAACCAGAAACCGTCGTGCTGCCAATTACACCATAGCCCACCAAAACTCAACCCCCGATATGGGGGTTTTGTTTGGGTTTTGCGCCTTCCGGCCAGACCTCGCGGTCTCTGGGGTGGCGCAGGAAGAACATTACCCGATGTGGGACGGCGCTCCAAAACGAGTATCACCGCGCAGCAGAGCGGGAAGGCGGCCCAGATCGGTGATCGTCACGAGCTCGGGGCGGCCGCCGAGCCGCCCCCGGTCGAGCCAGACTCCGGCCAGTCCGGCGGCGGTGGCGCCGCCGGCGTCGATGTCCGGTTCGTTCCCCACGTAGGCGACCTCGGAGGGGTCGAGTTCCAGGGCCTCGCAGGCCGCGTGGAAGGCGGCGGCGTCGGGCTTGGAAACGCCGAGCTCGGCGGCGCACAGGACGGCCTCGAAGTAGTCCCGTACGCCGAGGACACGGAGCTTGCGGTCCTGGTTGTGGATGCTCGAATTGGACAGGACGGCCTGGCGGTAGTCGGGGGCCAGGGTGTCCAGTGCGGCGAGGACGTCGGGGAAGAGTTTCCAGGCGGACTCGTAGTGCGTGACGTAGCGGTCGAACCAGGCGTCGGCGTCGCTGTCGCCGAGCGCCTCCGTACCGAGGAACTGCCGGACGCGGTCGCGGCGCTGCCCCTGGAAGGTCGTCTCGCCGTCGGCGAACCGCAGCCACTGGATGTCGGTGATCTCGCGCCAGTACGCGAGGGCGCGGTCGACGGTGCCGAATCGGCCGGCGAGCCCTTCGGCCGCGAGATGCAGCCGCATACCGGCGCGGTCGGCGGTGGTGTAGTCGAAGAGGGTGTCGTCGATGTCCCAGACGACGGCGCGGATCGGCATACCCCGAAGGTACCGGCCACTCGTACGGGTTCGATGTCTCCGCGGCAGCGTGCGCCGCGGGAGGCAGGCCCTAGCATGGCCGTCCCGTCGCCCCCACCCGCCGAGGGAGTTGATCATGGTCCCTGAAGTGGACCCGGAGGCCTGCGAGAGAACTCCGGAGGCAGTGCGCACGGCGCTGCAGCGGCGTCCCGACTGGTTGCGGGCGTTCGAGCAGGACTGGCTCAGCGCGGCGGCCGACTTCGACCAGGCGGCGCTGGCCGGCGTCGTCGACAAGTGGTTCCCGTTCGCCTGCGCGTGCGCGACCCCGGGCTATCTGGACGACGTGGAGCACACGATCAAGCGCATGTCGGAGGGCGACACCGAGGGCATGGTCTTCCGGGACGAGGAAGGCAACGCCTACGACGCGGAGAACAACCCGGTGGACGTGAGGGGGCACGGGTGAGCGCGTACGCGATCCGGTACGCGGACCGGGCGGCCCGCTGCAAGGCCGCGCTGACCGCGCCTCAACGCGACGCCCTCTCCGTGCTGGAGAAACGGCTCGCCGTCAATCCGTTCGGCCCGCCCGCGACGAGCAACCGCGACAACAGCTGGTCGGCGGCGTTCGCCGGTGGCTTCGTGACGTACGTCGTGTCGAACCGGCACGTCGTGATCAACGTCGTCGATCTCGTGGCCCTCCGACCGGCGCCTGGCGCCGTAGGACGCGGCCAAGGGGTGGCTCCCCGTCGGGCGCCACCCCTTTGTCGTCTGTCCGGAGCGCTACCGCGTGAGCTTCGTCAGCGTCGTGTCGATGCGGTGCAGGGTGCGGTCCTTGCCGAGGATCTCCAGGGACTCGAACAGCGGCAGGCCCACCGTGCGGCCGGTGACCGCGACGCGGACCGGGGCCTGGGCCTTGCCGAGTTTGAGGCCGTGCTCCTCACCGGCCGCGAGGACCGCGTTCTTCAGGGACTCGGCGCTCGACCAGTCCGCGTCCGCCAGCTTCGCGCGGGCCGTCGTGAGCAGCGCGGCCGGGTCGCCCTTCATCGCCTTCGTCCAGGACGCCTCGTCCTCGACCGGCTCGTCGAGGAACAGGAAGTCCACGTTGGCCGTGATGTCGGACAGCACCGTCACACGCGTCTGCGCGTACGGGGCGATCGCCTCGAAGGCCGCCTGGTCGAAGTCCTCCGGGGCCCAGTTGGCGTACGGGGCCCGCAGCCACGGGGCGCAGGCCTCCATGAAGGTCTTCACGTCCAGCTGCCGGATGTGGTCCGCGTTGATCGCCTCGGCCTTCTTCAGGTCGAAACGCGCCGGGTTGGCGTTGACATCCGTGATCTCGAAGGCGCCGACCATCTCCTCGCGGGAGAAGACGTCCTGGTCGGCGGAGAACGACCAGCCCAGCAGGGACAGGTAGTTGAGCAGCCCGTCGGGCAGGAAGCCGCGCTCGCGGTAGAGGTTGAGCGAGGCCTGCGGGTCGCGCTTGGAGAGCTTCTTGTTGCCCTCGCCCATCACATACGGCAAGTGGCCGAACTGCGGCACGAAGTGGGCGACGCCCAGCCCCATCAGCGCCTGGTAGAGCGCGATCTGACGGGGCGTGGAGGAGAGCAGGTCCTCGCCGCGCAGGACGTGGGTGATCTCCATCAGCGCGTCGTCGACGGGGTTGACGAGGGTGTAGAGGGGCGCCCCGTTGGCGCGGACGATGCCGTAGTCGGGCACGTTCTCCGGCGTGAAGGTCAGCTCGCCGCGGACCAGGTCCGTGAAGGTGATCGGCTCGTCGGGCATCCGGAAGCGGACGATGGAGGTGCGGCCCTCCGCCTCGTACGCCGCCTTCTGCTCGGCGCTCAGGTCCCGGCAGTGGCCGTCGTACCCGGAGGGGCGGCCCGCGGCGCGCGCGGCGTCACGGCGGACCTCCAGCTCCTCGGGGGTGCAGTAGCAGTGGTACGCGTGGCCGGCGGCGAGCAGCTTGCCGGCGACGTCCCGGTAGATGTCCATCCGCTGCGACTGGCGGTACGGCGCGTGCGTGCCGCCCACCTCGGGGCCCTCGTCCCAGTCGAGCCCGAGCCAGCGCAGCGAGTCGAGCAGCGCCTCGTACGACTCCTCGGAGTCGCGCGCGGCGTCGGTGTCCTCGATGCGCAGGACCAGGGTGCCGCCGTGGTGGCGGGCGAACGCCCAGTTGAAGAGGGCGGTGCGGACCAGGCCCACGTGGGGGTTGCCGGTCGGCGATGGACAGAAACGTACGCGGACGGTCGCGTTAGCCACGCTTGATCACCTTGTTGGTGAGAGTGCCGATACCTTCGATGGTGACGGCGACCTCGTCGCCGACGTTGAGGGGGCCGACCCCCGCGGGGGTGCCCGTGAGGATGACGTCGCCCGGGAGCAGTGTCATGGCCTCGGTGATGTGCACGACGAGGTCCTCGACGGAGCGGATCATGTCGCGGGTGCTGCCCAGTTGGCGCTGTTCGCCGTTGACGGTGCACTGGACGGCGAGGCCGTCGGCGACCGCCGGCAGACCGATGGAGGTCTCCACCCAGGGGCCGAGCGGGCAGGAGGTGTCGAAGCCCTTGGCGCGGGCCCACTGCTTCTCGCGCCGCTGGGTGTCGCGGGCGGTGATGTCGTTGGCGCAGGTGAACCCGAGGATCACGTCCTTGACGCGCTCGCGCGGGACCTCGCGGCACATACGGCCGATGACGACGGCCAGTTCGGCCTCGTACTGGACGTCCGATGAGAACGACGGGTACTCGATGGCGTCACCGGAGCCGATCACCGAGGTGGTGGGCTTGAAAAAGGTGATCGGCGCCTCGGGCACCTCGTTGCCCAGCTCCGCCGCGTGCGCCGCGTAGTTGCGGCCCACGGCCACGACCTTGTTGGGCAGCACGGGCGGGAGCAGCCTGACCTTGCTCAGCGGGACCTTGGTGCCGGAGAGCTCGAAGTCGGCGTACGGAATGCCCTTGATGATGTCGAGGACGAGGCCGGCGGCCGTACCGCCGGTGCCGTCCTCCTCGACCGCGCCGAAGGCGACATTGCCGTCGATGGAGAATCTGGCGATGCGCACGGGTTGCTGTCGCCCCTTACTTTGCTGCTGGCTGGCTGACTGGAGACTGACGTCCCAGATTAGAGCCTGGCGCGGTGAGGGGCGGCGGCCGACGCGGTGCGTGGCCGCCGGGCGGCGTGCCCTACTGTGCGACGGGGGCGTCGATCAGCGTCGTACGCTGCGGATTGGCCGTGCGGACCGGCAGGTCGACGGAGTGTTCCCGCTCGACGGGCGGGAGGAGTTCCCCGGCGTCGTCGAGGTTCGCCAGCGTCGTGCGGCGGGGGTTGGCGGTGTTGCGGAAGATCTTCGTCGTCTTCATGGGTTGCTTCAGACCTTGTCGGGGTACGGGTGCTCAGGAGCGCCGGTTGTCGAATGTGCCGTCTCTGTAAAGCGTCAGGCTAAACACCTAATTCCCCGCGAAAGCCCGGAGGCAGCAGCGATCTCCATGTGAGTTTGCTCACGACCTGCCGGGCAATTCGCCCATCAGGGACAGTGGTCGAGACCGGTGGAAACGGACAATGCGCTACCGAACCCGCCATTCCTCTCCTGATCATCAGGACTGGGGCACCCCGCACCCACAAGGGACTCGTTCCGGGAAGTCCGTTTCCTCCCCGAACACCTTCTACCGATCGTCACGCGTCACTCACAACGTGTCACACAGGTCACAGCCAGGTACACGGCCCTTGTTGGAGATCCTGCTCTGTGCTGAAATTCCACGCACCGCCGCGGGTTCTTCAGGACGGCGCGTAAGGGCGCGACGCGGCGCCGAGTGGCATGCGGGGAAGGGGAGCATCGCCGGTCACTCAACGACCACCTTGGAGCGCACTCTGCGCTCCACGACGCCGACACCGTCCCGCCGTTCTGCGGGGGGACGCCTGGTCCAGAGGTTGCGACGCTAGTGCAGGGACGTTTCAAGAGGGATAGCAGCGCTGCGGCGGAGCAGGAGCCCCGCGGCGGAACCGACCGCGGCTCCTCGCCCCAGCACACCCAGAACCCGGGCCCGGGTCCGGTCGGCGAGGGTGGTGATCGGGGTGCCAAGACCGGTGCGGCGCCTGGTGGCGACGCCCCGGAGACCGCGCCCAAGTCGCAGTCCACGGACGCGGGTTCGCGAATAGCTCTGCGCAACTGGCGGATCAGCACACGCCTGGTGGCGCTGCTCACCCTGCCGGTGGTCGCGGCCACCACGCTGGGCGGACTCCGTATCAACGAGTCCATGAACGACATGAAGCAGCTGGAGCACATGCAGTTGCTGACCAAGATGACCAAGGAGGCGACCAGCCTCGCCGCCGCGCTCCAGGCGGAACGTGACGAGTCGGCAGGTCCGCTCACCAACGGCGCGAACCCCAACGACTTCAAGGTGCAGGACCGTCGTACGAAGACGGACCGGGCCAAGAAGGCGTTCCTCGGCGCCACCGTCGACATCGGGAACACCGACGGCGACCAGGCGCTGGAGTCGATCCGCGCCAACGTCAGCCAGATCGCGACCCAGGTCAACAAGATCCAGGAAATCCGCAAGGACGCGTACGACACGGACGCCACGCACTCCCTGACGGTCGACGCCTACAGCGGTCTCATCGACTCGCTGCTGAGCCTCTCCCAGGACATGGCGCAGGCGACCAGCAACCCGGACATGATCAAGCGGACCCGCGCCCTGGCGGCCTTCTCCTCCGCCAAGGAGTACGCGTCGATCCAGCGCGCGATCATCGCCTCCGCGCTCCCCGCCGACCCGAAGCAGAAGGGCGATCTCAACGAGAACGACCGGCTGTACGGTCTGGCGGCGGCCACCAAGGGCGACAACGCCCTCGCCTCCTTCGACGCGTTGTACGAGTCGATGGGCGGCAACGCCGAGGAGCTGACGGCGCCGCTCAGCGGCAAGGGCAACCCCGAGATCAACGCGGCCGACGAGTACGCGCAGCGGGTTCTCGGCATCTCCGGCGGTCTGGAGGGGCGGCCGAACCGCTCGTACCTCGACTGGACCGACCAGGCGTCCGCCAAGATCAACGCGATGAACATCATCGAGCAGACGCTGCTCGGTGAGATGGAGAACAAGGCGCGCCAGCTGAAGGAGAAGTCGCAGCAGGACGCGCTCATCAACGGTGCGCTGATCCTCGTCGTCCTCGGCGTCTCGCTGGTCGGTGCCTTCGTCGTCGCCCGCTCCATGATCCGCTCGCTGCGGCGCCTCCAGGAGACGGCCACCAAGGTCGCCCAGGACCGGCTGCCCGAGCTGGTCAAGCAGCTCTCCGAGGCCGACCCGCAGGACGTGGACACCTCCGTCGAGTCGGTCGGTGTGCACTCCAGGGACGAGATCGGAAAGGTCGCCGCGGCCTTCGACGACGTGCACCGCGAGGCCGTCCGACTGGCCGCCGAGCAGGCGCTGCTGCGAGGCAACGTCAACGCGATGTTCACCAACCTCTCGCGCCGCAGCCAGGGTCTGATCCAGCGTCAGCTCTCGCTGATCTCCGAGCTGGAGTCCCGTGAGGCCGACCCGGACCAGCTCTCCTCGCTCTTCAAGCTGGACCACCTCGCGACCCGTATGCGCCGTAACGGCGAGAACCTGCTGGTCCTCGCCGGTGAGGAACCGGGCCGTCGCTGGACCCGCCCCGTCCCGCTGGTCGACGTGCTCCGTGCCGCGGCCTCCGAGGTGGAGCAGTACGAGCGGATCGAACTGGCCTCGGTGCCCACGACCGAGGTCGCAGGCCGCGTCGTCAACGACCTCGTGCACCTGCTCGCCGAGCTGCTGGAGAACGCGACATCGTTCTCCTCGCCGCAGACGAAGGTCCGCGTCACCGGTCACGCGCTGCCCGACGGGCGCGTGCTCGTCGAGATCCACGACACCGGTATCGGTCTCTCGCCGGAGGACCTGGCGGCGATCAACGAACGGCTCGCGTCGCCGCCCACCGTGGATGTCTCGGTCTCGCGCCGCATGGGTCTGTTCGTGGTCGGCCGGCTCTCCCTGCGGCACGGCATCAGGATTCAGCTGCGCCCCTCCGACTCCGGCGGCACGACCGCGCTGGTCATGCTGCCCGTCGATGTCGCCAATGGCGGCAAGAAGATGCCGCCGCGCCCCGGCGCCGGCGCGCAGGGCGGCGCGGGCGGACAGTCGCCCGGCGGCCAGGGCGCCCTCGGTGGCGGCCAGTCCGGTATCGCCGCTGGGCTCGCGGGCGGCGCTGCTGCCCGTGAGGCGGGCGCGGGCGGCGGCGGACGTCTCGCCGGTCCGCCCTCGCGCGGCCAGGTCGGTGCCGGTACGGGGCCGCGTGCCGCGCTGCCGGCCAGGAACGGGATGCAGAGCGGGCTGCCCACCAGGCCGCAGTCCGGTCCGCCGCAGGATCAGCAGCGGCCGGGCGCGGGCCAGGGTGCCGGGCAGGGGCCGGGACAGCCGAGCCTGTTCGGTACGAGTCCCCGTGAGCAGGGTCCGGGCCGTCAGGGGGCCCAGCCGGGCCCCGGCCGGCCGTCGGGTCCGGTGCCGCAGGCCGGTGGCCGGCTCGCCCGGCCCGGTCAGAGCCTCTCCAGCCCGAACGGACGGGGCGGCCCCGGCAACCGCGACCGTGGCGCCTTCCCGCAGGGTGCGACGGGGCCGGCCGGCGGACCGCCGCCGGTGGACCGCGGCCGTCAGCTGCCGCCGCCCGGCGGACCGCGCGCCGAGCTGCCGGGGGGCAACCCGCAGCCGCCGCAGCGCCCGCAGCGTCCCGGGACGAGTGCGACGACCACCTGGGGTACGGGGCAGCAGCCCGCGCAGCCCGCACCGGGGCGGTTCTCGCCGGACACCCCGCGCGGCCACGAGGAGCCCGAGAACACCGGTCAGTTCGCGAGGCCGTCGGCGGGCCAGGGCCAGGGGCCCGGCTCCACCGCCGAGTTCGCGCGTCCCGACTTCGACGGTCCGAGGCCGGACCTGAACGCCGCCCCCGGCGGTTTCGGCGGCGGCAGCGGATACAGCGACACGGGCTCCCACCCGATCCCCAACTCGGGCGACGTAAATGCCGGTTGGCAGGGTCAGGGCCGGGACCAGGGGTCCACGGAACAGTTCCCCCGGCCGGACTTCAACGCGCCCCGTCCCCCGGAGCCGTCCGCGGCGCCCGGCGCCCCGAACCCCGATCTCTTCGGCCAGAACCCGCCGCCCGGACAAGGCGGTCCGAGCCTGGACCAGGGCCAGGGCCGTCCCGACTTCGGCCAGAACGGCCCGAACCGCGCCGACTTCGGCGCACCGCGTCCGCCGGTCGGCGCGCTTCCCCAGCAGCCGCAGCCGGAGGCACTGCCCCCGGCCGGGCCGGGCGACGGCCGTACGCCGCTGTTCGACACGCTGGAGACGAACTGGTTCCACGGGCAGCAGAGCGGCGGCCCCGGCCGCCCCGCGCAGCCCGAGGTACCCGGCGTACCGGCACCGCCCGAGCAGCAGCCGTTCCAGCAACAGCCCTTCCAGCCGCAGGCCCCGCAGGGGATGCCGGACCGGCCGGTCTCCCCTCCGCCGATGCCGCAGCGGCAGCCGGCGAACGGCGACGCGAACGGCAACGGCGCCGTCACGTCCTCCTGGCGCACGTCACCCAATGACGAGCTGGTACGCCAGGCCGAGCGGGTCAAGAAACCCGCCGCGGGCGGAATCACCACCTCAGGTCTGCCTCGGCGGGTCCCGCGTGCCAACCTGGTACCGGGAACCGCTCAGGAGCAGAGCAACCAGACCGGTCCGCAGGTCTCGCGTTCGCCGGATGACGTACGCGGCCGGCTGACCAACCTTCGCCGGGGAATTCAGCAGGGTCGTCAGGCCGGCGGCCGTACCGCCGACAGCTCGACGACCGGCAGTTTCAACCTCGGCCCCTCTCACCAGCAGGAGCGTTAGTTGAGTCCGATGAGCCAGGCGGCGCAGAATCTGAACTGGTTGATCACCAACTTTGTGGACAACACCCCCGGGGTGTCCCACACAGTGGTCGTATCCGCCGACGGCCTGCTGCTGGCCATGTCCGAGGGTTTCCCGCGTGACCGTGCCGATCAACTCGCGGCCGTCGCGTCGGGTCTGACCTCACTGACCGCGGGAGCTTCCCGGATCTTCGAGGGCGGGCCTGTGACCCAGACCGTCGTGGAGATGGACCGCGGTTTCCTCTTCCTCATGTCCGTCTCCGACGGCTCCTCACTCGCGGTGCTCGCACACCCCGACTGCGACATCGGCCTGGTGGGCTACGAGATGGCCCTCCTGGTCGACCGGGCAGGCACGGTACTGACACCGGACCTGCGCGCCGAGCTCCAGGGGAGCCTGCTGCACTGAGGCTTCCAGGTACCGCCCACAGCGCCAACCACCGTCAGGCCGCGAACCGGCCCCACCCCGGCCCAGTCGGACGGCACGCAGACATCTTGCTGTCACGCCCGGAGGATTCATGACCCCGCCACCCGCCTCTCACGATCCGTACGGCGCCTCAGTCGACGCGTCCTACGGACATGAGGGCGACCAGCCGTTGGTACGTCCGTACGCCATGACCGGCGGCCGGACGCGGCCGCGGTACCAGCTCGCCATCGAGGCACTGGTCAGTACGACGGCCGATCCGGCTCATCTCGCCGGGCTGCTCCCCGAGCACCAGAGGATCTGCCATCTCTGCCGCGAGGTGAAGTCCGTCGCCGAGGTGTCGGCACTGCTGTCCATGCCGCTCGGTGTGGCGCGCATCCTCGTGGCCGACCTGGCCGAGGCAGGCATGGTGGCCATCCACCAGCCGGGTAACGGAGAGGCCGGCGGCACGCCGGATGTGACACTGCTCGAAAGGGTGCTCAGTGGACTTCGCAAGCTCTAGCGGCGGAGCGGCGCGCTCGACGACCTCCGCGAAGATCGTGGTGGCGGGTGGGTTCGGCGTGGGCAAGACCACGTTCGTCGGCGCCGTCTCGGAGATCAACCCGCTGCGTACCGAGGCCGTCATGACCAGCGCCTCCGCCGGGATCGACGACCTCACTCATACCGGGGACAAGACCACCACGACGGTGGCTATGGACTTCGGCCGTATCACGCTCGACCAGGACCTGATCCTGTATCTGTTCGGTACGCCCGGACAGGACCGTTTCTGGTTCATGTGGGACGACCTCGTACGTGGCGCGATCGGCGCCGTGGTACTGGTCGACACCCGCCGTCTCGCCGACTGCTTCCCGGCCGTCGACTACTTCGAGAATTCGGGACTTCCGTTCGTCATCGCCCTCAACGGCTTTGACGGACACCAGCCCTATACGCCCGAGGAAGTACGCGAAGCGCTCCAGATCGGCCCGGACGCCCCGATCATCACGACCGACGCCCGGCACCGCGCCGATGCCAAGAGCGGGCTGATCACTCTGGTCGAACACGCACTCATGGCTCGCCTCAAGTAGACGATTCCGTACGGCAGTTGCCGTAGCGCGGACCCGGTGTGGGCTGTGTCTTTTGACATAGCCCACACCGGTGTTCATAACATTTCGAAAGAGAATTCACGCCGCTCGAACACTCGACGCGTTCGGGTGGTATCCCTGCGCTCACATCGCCCTTGCCTTTTGGCGGGGCTCGTTCTTTATGCCCGTTTTATCTGAGGTATGGACCACTCGGAATGGCTGATTCCCACTGTTTGGAACGGGACCGCCTCACGTGCTGGAATTCCCTGAACTCCCCAGTAGTGCGGACCTGAACGAAAAACGGCACAGCGTACGTAGGTGCCGACGCCGAGAGGTTGTTGGTCGAGTGAGGCGTAGGAAGACGAGCTCCGCGGAGCAGGCGGCGCGGGGCAACTTCACCCCGCCGCGGCGTACAGCGGCGCCGCCTGCGGACGCACCAGGGAAGCCCCCGGTACCCGGCGGCGGCAGTCGGCTGTCCCCGCGCAACTGGCGGGTTCCGACCCGGCTGAACGCGATCCTCCTCATACCCGTGCTCGTCGGCCTCGTCACGGGCGGCTTTCAGGTCAAGGGCTCCATCGACACCTGGCAGGAGGCGCAGGACGCGGAGCGGACCGCGCTCGTGGTGCGGGCGGCGTCCGATTACGGCCAGGCCCTGCTCAACGAGCGCGACCTCACCGCCCAGCCCCTGCTGACGAACAAGCGCGACGACAAGGTCGTCGTGGACGCCAGGGCGGCCACCGACGCCGCGAAGGCCACGTTCGACCACGCCGTCGCCTCCATGCCCGAGGACGAGGGTCTGGAGCGGCGGCTGCGGCTCTTCCGCACGGAAGAGCCCAAGCTGGACACGATCCGCAAGACGGCGTACACGGCGGGCGTCGAGACGCCCGACAAGACCGGCCGCAACGGCGGCCCCGTGGCGACCGAAGAGGGCTATGTGCTGGTCCAGCACTCCCTCATGGAGTTCTCCAACGAACTGGGCCTCGGCACCGGCAACATCACCAGCTACGGCCGTACGGTTTACGCCATCCAGCTCGCCAAGGCCGCCACCTCGCTCCAGCGCTCCATCGGTCTGCACCTGCTGGTGCGCCCGAGCGAGAAGCCGGCGGTCAGGGCCGGCCAGTCGATCGCGTTCTCCTCCTACGCCTACCTGGAGGACATCGCCGTCGCCGAGTACGTCTCCGGCGGCACCGACGAGGACACGGCCAAACTCCAGAAGGTGATGGCCGACAAGACCGCCGAGGGCGCGAAGAAGCTCGCGGCGGCGCGGCAGCAGGCCGCGGCGGCGGGCCAGAAGTTCATCGCCCCGCCGGCCCAGGAGGGCTCGGTGG